>JAZNUZ010000123.1:0-2226 GCA_045592605.1 Acutalibacteraceae bacterium | reverse complement strand
GCAAACGAAGAAGTTGTAAACGGCGGTTGTGAGCGTTGCGGCAGCGAAGTTGTACATAAGGTAAAAAGTCAGTGGATGCTTAAAATCACCGATTATGCACAGAAGTTGCTTGATGGTCTTGATGAGGTTGATTTTATCGACCGCGTTAAAACTCAACAGCGCAACTGGATTGGTCGTTCGACAGGTACACAGATTAAATTTACCACTACAAACGGAGATAATTTTGAAGTATATTCTACACGCGCCGATACACTTTTCGGTGTAAGTTATGTGGTAATTTCACCCGAACACCCAATAATTGAAAAGTGGAAAAAGGATATAAAGAATGTCGGTGCGGTAGAAGAGTATCAGACAGCATCAGCTAAGAAATCCGATTTTGAAAGAACCGAATTAGCTAAGGATAAAACGGGTGTCAGACTTGATGGCGTGAGTGCTATAAACCCCGTAAACAATACCGAAATCCCGATATTCATTTCCGACTATGTACTTATTTCGTACGGTACAGGTTGTGTCATGGGCGTACCGGGACACGACCAACGCGACTGGGAATTTGCAAAGAAATTTGATTTACCGATTATCGAAGTTGTTGCAGGCGGCAATATAGAAGAAGGTGCTTATACCGATTGTGATAAGGGTATCATGGTAAATTCGGGATTCCTTAATGGTCTTAGTGTTGATGATGCAAAGGTAAAAATTGCCGAATGGTTGATTGAAAGAAAACTCGGTGAGAAAAAGGTGAATTTCAAACTTCGCGACTGGGTATTCTCTCGTCAACGTTATTGGGGCGAACCGATACCGATGGTTAACTGTGAAAAGTGCGGATATGTACCGCTGCCCGAGAGCGAGTTGCCGTTACTTTTACCGAATGTTGATTCTTACGAGCCAACTGATACAGGCGAATCTCCGTTGGCAAAAATTAGCGATTGGGTTAACACTACCTGTCCTAAGTGCGGCGGCAAGGCAGTAAGAGAAACAGATACAATGCCACAGTGGGCAGGTTCATCCTGGTATTTCTTGCGCTATTGCGACCCACATAATAATGATGCACTCGCTTCCGCAGAAGCACTGAAATATTGGGGACCGGTTGATTGGTATAACGGCGGTATGGAGCATACAACTCTCCATCTGCTTTATAGCCGCTTCTGGCATAAGTTCCTTTATGATATCGGTGTAGTACCTAACCCCGAACCGTACGCAAAACGTACCAGCCACGGTATGATTTTGGGCGAAAACGGCGAAAAGATGTCTAAGTCCCGCGGAAACGTAGTAAACCCCGATGAAATCGTAAGGGATTACGGTGCCGATACAATGCGCCTTTACGAAATGTTTATAGGCGATTTTGAAAAGGCTGCTCCGTGGAGTTCAGCTTCAATTAAGGGTTGTAAGCGCTTCCTTGATAGAATTTGGGGACTCGCAGATATACTGAGTGATGACACAGGCTACCGCGCAGAGCTTGAAGCCGAAATTCACCGTACAATCAAAAAGGTTACAGAAGATATAGAAGACCTTAAGATGAATACGGCAATAGCTGCGCTTATGTCACTTCTTAACAATATTACTGCGACAGGCAAACTCACACGCGATGAATTTAAGACCTTCATAATACTTCTTAACCCGTTTGCTCCGCATATCACAGAAGAGATGTGGGTTAATGCAGGATTTGAAGGACAACTCAACGCGACTCAGTGGCCGGGGTTTGACCCTGCTAAGTGTGTGGATGCATCTGTAGAAATAGCAATACAGGTAAACGGAAAAATCCGCGCACGTATTGGAGTGGCCGCCGATATTTCGGCAGAAGATGCTATAGCACTCGCCAAGAAAGATGCCAATGTTTCTAAAGAAATCGAAGGAAAAACAGTTATAAAAGAACTGTATGTTCCTAAAAAGTTGGTAAATATCGTTGTAAAATAAAAATTAGTCCCCTATGGCTCTACCATAGGGGACTAATTACAAAAATTTGCCGAATATTAAAGAAAAGTATTGACAATACTTAATTTGATTGATATAATATACAAGTCGCGAATTTGATTCATTAGCTCAGTTGGCAGAGCACTTGACTTTTAATCAAGGTGTCCGGGGTTCGAATCCCCGATGGATCACCAACCAAAAAACCGCTTGATGTAATTCAAGCGGTTTTTTTGGTTTGCATTATTCACTAAAGCTGTCATTTAAATAATTCATCTTAAATTTAAAAACCTAGGTTTACAAATAGCAAATTTTTTTCTT
>JAZNUZ010000122.1:0-3505 GCA_045592605.1 Acutalibacteraceae bacterium | reverse complement strand
CAAAAAAGTATAGTATTAGCTAACTCAGCCCACGGTGGGTTTGATGGCGGCGCGGTGGCGCATGATGGTACTGTAGAAAAGGATATTAACCTTGAAATCTCTACAGTATTGTCTGAACTTTTGGCCGTTCACGGATATGATGTTATTATGACAAGGACCAGTGATACAGGCACAGAAGATGATTTTACAAAGCCTATACAAACCCGTAAGGTAAGCGACTTAAAAAACCGTCTGGCACTTATGAACAGGTATCCTGGCGCTATTTTTGTAAGCATACATCTTAATAAATTTACTGCGTCGAGCGCTAAAGGTGCACAGGTGTTTTATTCTAAAAATAATCCCGACAGTTATACACTCGGAGATAGCATACAAAACACAATCAGGGTGAAACTTCAACCCGAAAATTCGCGCGTTATCAAGCAGGGAACAAAGAGTACATATTTGCTTTATAATGCAAAAATACCTGCAGTAATTGTTGAATGCGGATTTATAAGTAACAAGGAAGAACTGGAGAAACTTAAGGACTACAATTATAAAAGAAAACTGGCATTTGCCGTATTTTGCGGTATAAATGACTATTTTGGAGAGAGATGATTAAGGTGGCACAAAAAACAAAGACTGTCTTTGTGTGCAGTAATTGCGCGTGTGAAAGTATTAAATGGTTAGGGCAGTGTCCTGATTGCGGTGAGTGGAACACGATGGAAGAACAGGTTGTACTTCCGAGTAATAATACTTTAAAATCTTATAGCACCGCAAAAAAACCCAGTGTGTCAACGCTCGAAAATATATTGGTTCGTGATGAGCATAGGTTTGTAACGGGTATTTCAGAGCTTGACCGAGTGCTTGGTGGTGGAATTGTAAAGGGTTCGGTGGTGCTTTTAAGCGGTGACCCCGGTATAGGCAAGTCCACAATTTTACTGCAAATGTCGGGTGCGCTTAAAAATCTTAAAATTCTGTACGTATCGGGCGAAGAATCTGCAGTGCAGATAAAGCTACGCGCCGACAGATTATCGGTGAAAAATGAAAATTTATTTGTTATGGCTGAGACCGATGTTGAAGCGATATGCGAATATATAAATAGCAGCAAACCGGATATAGTTTTGATAGATTCAATTCAGACAATGAATATTGAGTCTCTAAGCAGTATGACAGGAAGTATCGTTCAGGTGCGTGAATCGGCAAAAATGCTTCTGACTACCGCAAAGTCACTTGATATACCGATTTTTATTGTAGGACATGTCAATAAAAGCGGTGATATTGCGGGACCTAAGGTGCTTGAGCACATTGTTGATACCGTGCTTTATTTTGAAGGCGAGAAAAACCAGTCATACCGTATTTTACGCGCGATAAAAAACCGTTACGGCTCAACCAATGAAATAGGTGTGTTTGAGATGGGTGACAGTGGGCTTGTGGAAGTTGAGAATCCATCCGCTATGCTACTGTCGGGTAGAATTAAGAATGTTTCAGGAGCTTGTATTACCTGTGTTATTGAAGGTACAAGACCGATTCTTGCCGAAGTACAAGCTTTGGTAACTTCTACCGGATTCGGTAATCCACGCAGAATGTCTGCAGGATTTGATTATAACAGATTAAATCTTATTTTAGCCGTATTTGAAAAACGCGAAGGACTTTATTTTTCAAACCTTGATGCCTATGTAAATATTGTCGGCGGTTTAAGATTGGATGAACCTGCCGCCGATTTATCGGTAGCATTGGCACTTGCATCATCCCTTCGGGATGTTCCGATTGATGATGATACTATAGCCTTCGGTGAAATCGGTCTTTCGGGAGAAATCCGTTCGGTATCGCGTGTTGAAGCAAGGGTGCGAGAAGCGTCACGACTGGGATTCAAGCGGTGTATAGTTCCTTTCTCCGCTAAAAAACTTTTAAGCTCTGTCAAGGATGTAGAACTGATTTTTGTCAGAACGCTCGGCGAAGCATTGAAAATCATCGTATAAAAAACCCCGATATATCGGATGATATATCGGGGATATTTTTATCTTTTGCGGTTGTATAGTCTGTAAAAAATCTTAATTAGTTCATCAATCGTAAATAAGATTACCGCAAACAATATAATCAATAACCAGTGACCGCCGCTCAGCGTTGTCATACCAAATAAAGCAGATAACGGACTTAAGACAATAATCAGAACAAGTATTATGCAAAGCAACGAAGATGTAAAAATATGTTTGTGCTTTAAAATATTGCTGTTGATGAGAAGCTTTTCACTGTAAGAAGGGAAAACGTGTACAATCTGCAATATAATAAGTGTTGCAAGTGCCATTGTCTGCGCACAAGCAAGATTGCTTTTTAAACCTACAGAGAAGGAAATTATCGATAAAACGCATATCGTTACCGATTGTATAGACATCATAATTACTGATTTGATATTGAAAATGCCCTGTTTTTTTCTTGTGGAATTTAAGATACTGTCTTCGACTGGGGAAAGACCTAAAGAAATACAGGGTAAAATATCTGTAATTATGTTTATGAGTAATATTTGCGGTGCTAACAGTATTGGTGTGGAAAATATTATTGTGCCTATGAATAATGTTAGTAGTTCGCCGAAATTACAGCTCAAGAAATAGTATATAATCTTCTTAATTTCTTCAAACAAATTCCGTGCGTGTTTTATTACATCAAGTAATGTTTTAATTCCGCCGTCACTCACAATAAAGTCGGCAGCATTTCTTGCTACATCGGTAGCGTTTTTATCCACCGCAAAACCTATATCGGCTTTTCTGAGAACGGGCGCATCGTAACTTCTCGTACCGGTTACAGCTACCGTTTCTTTATTATGCATAAATGATTTAACAATACGGTATCGGTCTTCCTGGTCGAGTCTCGCGAAAACAGAGTAACCAGTTACTTCGGTTTCTAAAACACTGTCATCTGTTTCTTTGATTTCACCACCCGAAATACACTTCATTCCATCGGGCAGAATTCCTATACGACGAGCCAAAACTTTAGCAGTAGACTCTGAGTCACCCGTAGTCATAACGGTTCTTATACCTGCCGCCGAACTCTGTTCAATGGCAGTTACAATATCCGAGTCGGGAATATCTGCAAAACCTATAAGACCGGCAAATATAAGGGAATGTTCGAGCTCATCGGCAGATGGCATTGCAGGAACTTCCGCTATAGAACGATAAGCTACAGCAACTACATGTAATCCTTCGCCTGTCATCTGTTCGTATGCCGACACAACGCTGCTATTATCAATTCCTGAACATAAGGGGATAATTCCTTCGGGAGCCCCTTTAACGATTGCTACTGTCTTTCCGTTTACCATATTTACACTTGTCATTCTCCGACGAACATTGTCGAACGGGATATAGGAAAGTAGTGGGTACATATGGAGAAGTTGTTTGCTGTCAGATGGGTCAAAGGGATTGCAATAATCAAATAAGGCTTGTAGGGAAGAATCTGTTACATTCTTTGATGAGTTGTCATAGTTCACACCGTTTTCGCATAAGATAGCGAGTTTTGCGGCAAGGACCGCACT
>JAZNUZ010000121.1:0-4188 GCA_045592605.1 Acutalibacteraceae bacterium | reverse complement strand
CCGATTTCGATTACAGGAGCATCTTCCTTAATCATTCCTGCTGTTAAATTCTTAATAGCGTCCATGGTTTTTCCTCCTTAGAAATTTCAGATGTTCTTGTCGTTTAACAACAGAGGACCATCCGCTTTAATGTCGATTTTTCGGCATCAAACCCATCCGTAAGGACCGGATGAAATCAAATGCTCAAATATAATACCACAAACGAACTGAAAAATCAAGCATTATTTTACTAAAGTTCCGCCTTCGGTCTCAATTAACATCAAAATATCTTCTTCGGCGAGAGTTTGTGTGTTTATATAAACCAAAACTTTTTCATTTTTTCGCCCTGTGCATAAAAATTCATAGCACTGCTTTTCATCCCCGTTATCTGTTGGAATCAGCGCTAATGCTCTACTGTTGATTACGAGAGCCTCACTTACTATTTTCTCTGCTTCTTCCATCGTATATTTTGGTGTAGGCAGGGTTCTGCTTTTATGATTGGTGAGATAACCGCGGCCTTCGTAAAATACAATTTCGCCCGTTGATAAATCAACGCCTATTTTTACCAAATCGGTATAACATATAACAGAGCCGTTTAAATATGCAAAATTAACCGTGCAAACACCGTTATCCGCATAATAATAAGTCGGTAAAAACTTTTCGGTCGCATTACGACTTAAATACTTTTGGGCAATAGAAACCGCCTGTTCATAATTATACATCTCGTTGTCCTGAGTACTATACTTTCTATAATAAACCACATATCCGCCGTTTTGACTCGCTCCAACTACACCTTGGTCAAAAACAAATCGGTAGCAAGGAATCTTACCCGCTTCGTTCCCATCAAATTTTAACTGTGAACCATCAATATTAAAATTATTTAGTATGTTTTCTTTTGCGGTTTCCAAGTCAACAATTTCTGAATTTAAAATCTCGGGAGTTTCCGCAATTAGAAAATCAGAATATGGGCCGTCATATATCAGTGTGGGATAATCAGTAAAACCTTCTTCCAATTCTAAAAAAGCGGTCTGTATTTCACTCTCTTCCAATTTATTATTAATATCTTTTGATACTTCAGTATTCCAATATCCTTCATTGTTGTATTGTGTTTCTAGTGCCGATATATCTTTTGATAAATCTGCCGAAAGATTGCCTAAATAAATTATATTCTCACGTTCGACATCTGCAATCTCTTCGCCATTTGTAATTTTTCTTGCACAATGTACTGCATAGTTCCCGACCTGTGATAAAAACTTATTGAAGTTTTCGGCATTTAAACCATTTGATGAAATTTGCGAAAAAGCATTTTTGGCAATCTTTGCTTCTGTATATAACATTAATGCCAGATTATTCATCTGCTTTGAAGTAGTACTGTAGGCGGCTTTCTCTAAATTAACATTTATGCTATTAAGACTTGATTGTAATTCTTGCAGTGCAGAAGAATGTGTGTATCGTACCTGTCTTTTATAGAACATCATTTCATCATAGCATTTTAATATAAAACCGCTTAGTATCAAAAGCAACGCCATAAGGTAAGATAAGATTTTAATTATCGTTCTTTTTTTCACTTTATTTGCTCCTAAATTCAAAAATACTATTGTTAAATATTACAATATATAGTATAATAAATTGATTAATAAATATACGGGGTGTGTTTTTTGAACGAAATTATTTATTTTGATAACAGTTCAACTACTAAGCCGTGTCAAACGGCTATTAGATATTTAAATGACTCACTGCAAAAATTTTGGGGCAATCCATCTTCGCTTCATGTTTTGGGTATCAAAGCAGAAAAAGAAATTAATTCATGTAGAAATCTGATTGCAGAAACAATTAGTGCCGCAAGTGAAGAAATATATTTTACCGCCGGTGGTACCGAAGCTAATAACCTATCAATTTTAGGTGCAGCAAAAAGCTTAAAAAAGCGCGGCAACCGAATTGTAACCACCGCTATTGAACACCCTTCCGTTTTAGAGCCTATAAAACAACTTGAAAAAGAAGGTTTTGAAGTAATTTATCTGTCCCCCGACCAAAACGGCATCATAAAAACTGAAGATATTTACGAAGCCATTAATAAAAACACTATACTTGTGAGCATCATGCTGGTTAACAATGAAATCGGCTCGGTTCAACCCGTATCAGCTGCGGCGAGTGCAATAAAAAAATGCGGTTCCCCCGCCCTTTTGCACTGCGATGCCGTACAAGCTTTCGGTAAAATGCCTATTGATGTAAACAAACTCGGTGTTGACCTGTTATCTGCCAGCGGTCACAAAATACACGCGCCAAAAGGAATTGGATTCTTATATAAGCGCAAAGGTAAAAATATTTCCCCGATTATTTTCGGCGGCGGTCAAGAAAAAAATCTACGTTCGGGTACAGAAAGTGTGCCTTTGATTTCTGCTTTTAAGGGTGCCGTTGAAGAATTAGGTAATATTGATAAAAATTTATCTTTACAACGCGAACTTTTCTGCTACGCGCGTCAGAAAATAACCGAGTTTTTCAACGACGCGCAAATAAATTCACCTGATTCGGCTCTACCTTATATCCTAAACTTTTCTCTTAACACACATCGTTCCGAAACGCTTCTCCATTATCTTGACAGCAACGGAATTTATGTTTCGAGCGGTAGCGCATGTGCCAAAGGTCAAAAAAGCCACGTAATGAGTGCGCTCGGATATAATGATAAAAGAATTGACAGTGCTTTAAGGCTTAGTTTTAACCGAAACAACACCAAAGAAGAAATCGATAAATTTTGCATAACGCTAAAAATTGGTTGCGATATGCTAAGAAAGGCATAAAAATGAAAGAAATAATCCTCATAAAAAACGGCGAACTTGTTCTCAAAGGGCTCAATAGAAACACCTTTGAAGATATCCTTGTTAAGAACATTAAAAAGAGTTTAAAAAAATTCGGTGATTTCACCTTAAGACGTGCCCAGTCTACAATTTATATAGAACCTGGCAATGATGACTTCCAATTTGACAAAGCATTGGATGCAGTGGGAAAAATATTCGGTATTGCGGGATATTCAAGAGCCTGTGTCTGCCAAAAAAATATAGAAGATATTATCGATAAATCAGATATATATCTTAAAGATATCTTGGAAAACGCACATACTTTTAAGGTTGAAGCCAAAAGAGCCGATAAATCATTTACGCAAAAATCTCCCGAAATTTGCCAGTTGCTTGGCGGACACCTGCTTGGTAAGTTTCGTCATTTAAGTGTCGATGTTCATAATCCGGAAGTTACCGTAACGGTTGAAATAAGAGATTTCGGCGCTTATATAAGGGCAAACCAGTTACACGGAGCAGGCGGTCTTCCGGTAGGTACCGCCGGTAGAGCAGCAATACTCATTTCTGGCGGTATAGACAGTCCCGTTGCCGCCTGGACAATGGCTAAGCGCGGTCTTGAACTCAATGCAATACATTTCGCCAGTCCGCCGTATACCAGTCCACGCGCTGAATTGAAAGTAAGACAACTCTTGGAAAAGGTAGCGAAATATTCGGGTACAATACGTCTTGGTATAGTTCCTTTCACTAAAATACAACAAGAAATTGCGGATAATTGTCCCGAAGAGTTTTTCACGCTTATTATGCGCCGAATGATGATGCGCATATCTGAAAAATTGGCTGCAGAACGAAACTGCGCGGCATTAATTACAGGCGAAAGTTTAGGACAGGTTGCAAGTCAGACTTTACCCGCTATTGCAACTACCGATGCAGTTGTTAATATGCCGGTTCTCAGACCGCTTATAGGTATGGATAAAGAAGAAATAGTTATAATATCAAGAAAAATCGATACCTTTGATATTTCAATTCAACCCTATGAAGACTGTTGCACTGTTTTTACCCCAAAGCATCCGAAAACCCGTCCTACAATCGAGCAATGTATTGCTGCAGAAAGCGTACTTGATATTGATGCACTTATAGATGATGCCGTAAGCGGCACACAATATTCATATATTGATTAGAGGTGTAACATTGAATACCGCTATAATTTACGGTAACAGTGACAGTATTACCGACAACGATTTTCTTGGAAAAATCAATGCAATTTCAAAATTATTGTGTCCACAAAACCATTTGTCTCTCTTTCAAATTGGCGGCAATAATGATTTTACCGAGACTTTTAAGAAAGCATCCGCAAATAATCGAATTGTGTTTTTAACACCTTCGGTTTTTGAAAATAATAAATCTTTTTTTGAAAAAT
>JAZNUZ010000120.1:0-2492 GCA_045592605.1 Acutalibacteraceae bacterium | reverse complement strand
CAACGGTAATCCCCCTAAAAAAACAGACTAACCTTACGGTTAGTCTCTAAAAATTATTCGATAGTCCGATTATTTACGGCAATCGGGTAGAGACTTCAAAACCATATTATTTGACATATATCGAAATTTTATACCAAAATTATACACTATGTTGTGTTAAAAGTCAATAACTATACAACATATTTTAATTTTTTTACATAATATTATCATCATACGATGCTCTGATACCACCAATAAATTTCGGACGAGTTCTCGCAGCGCTGATATAGGCGTTACCGATTTTTTCAACCGACAGTCTTACAGGAACTGCCACATTTTTTAAATGCATACCAATTAACGTAAGACCGATATCAAGTCCTGCTTTAGCCTTTATACTTTCCAGCACCACCGGAGACTTAAAACCTTTATAAGCGGCAGTGGCAAAAGAACCACCCGCTTTTGGTTGCGGGACAACATTAACTATTTCATCATTGTCAGTAATAGCATCTTTTTCTATTACTATAGCACGATTTAGATGTTCGCAACACTGTGCCGCAAGAAATGCGCCGCGCGAAGATAAAACATTATTAGCGGCAGAAAAAATTTCTTCACCTAAATTTACATTAGAATTTTTTCCAATAATACCGCCATCTACTTCGCTTGTAGAACATCCTATGACTACAATATCCCCTTTTTCGACTTTAGCAGCATCACAAAGTTCGTTTAGTGCATTAATTACCTGATCTTTAATATCAAACATATTTATCTCCAAAATTATAATATTTCCGCTATATCCAAAACTAATTTTTCGGTTTTCTCCCATCCAAGACATGGGTCTGTAATTGACTGTCCATAGGTATTTCCGGAAACGCTCTGGCAACCATCAACCAGATAGCTTTCGATCATAAAGCCTTTAACCAAACGGTCAATTTCTTCGGAATGTCGTTTGCTATGCAAAACCTCTTTACAAATTCTAACCTGTTCTAAATAGTTTTTACCCGAATTTGCGTGATTGGTATCAATAATACAAGCCGGATTCACAAGTCCGGAATCATTATAAATTTTACAAAGGCGTGTTAAGTCTTCAAAATGATAATTAGGAAATGATACACCGCTTTCATCTACAAAACCGCGTAATATCGCATGAGATAAGGGATTTCCGTGAGAGTGTACTTCCCAACCGCGATAGATAAATGTATGTGCACTTTGAGCAGCCTTTATCGAATTCATCATAACCGAAAGGTCGCCACAGGTTGGATTTTTCATGCCTACGGGTAGATCAAGTCCACTTGCGGTAAATCTATGGCTCTGGTCTTCGACAGAACGAGCTCCGACGGCAACATATGAGAGCAAATCTGACAGATAACGGTGATTATCGGGATACAACATCTCATCGGCACAAGTGAATTCTGTGTTTTGAATTGCTTTCAAATGTAACTTGCGGATGGCTATAATACCGGCCAACATATCCGGTTTCTCGTGCGGGTCGGGTTGATGTAGCATTCCTTTATACCCTTCACCTGTGGTTCTTGGTTTATTAGTATAAATACGCGGGATAAAAAATATTTTATCTTTTACTTTTTCCTGCAACTCACGAAGACGACACAAATATTCTAATACCGAATCTTCCTTATCGGCTGAGCAAGGACCAATTATTAGAAGTAATTTATTGCTTTTGCCGGTAAAAATATCAAAAATTTCCTTATCTCTTGCTTCTTTAATATTTTTATATTCATCCGGAAAAGGATACTGCGCTTTTATATCAATCGGCACAGGAAGTTTTCTGACAAAATCCATATTCATAAAAAATGTCTCCTATTTATTAAATAATTTTCTACGTTCAGTAGAAACCTTCATCATTTCTTTTATCGCTTCTTTATCATCATCTTTTATATATTGCATCAGTTTTTCAAAATCATCTTTGAAAATTTGCATCATATTAAGTAATGGTTCTTTATTCATTAAAAAAAGTTCAGACCACATATTTTCATTTATAACGGCAATTCGGGTTAAATCTCTAAAAGAGTCACCGGTATAATTCTGCATATTTTCACTATTATTACTTGTCATTAAACAAACTGCAATACAGTGGGTTAGCTGAGACAGAAAAGCTATCATTTCATCGTGTTTTTGGGGAGATAATTCGGAAATTTTCTCAAATCCCAGAATTTCGCCTAAGTGTTTGCATAAATCGATCGCTTTTTGTGAGTTTTTTTCGGTAGGAACTACTATATAATTAGCTCCTTTAAAAATAGCATCATCACTGTTTTCAACACCGTAAACTTCGCGACCTGCCATTGGGTGTGCAGCGATAAACTCAACATCATCTCGCAGAAATTCATCAATTTCTCCTAACAGAGAAGTTTTAACACCCGTAACATCGGTTAGAATTGTACCTTCTTTAAATAAATGTTGATTTTGCTTTAACCAATCAATTAAAACGTGTGGATACAAAGCAAAAATAATTATATCGGAATTTTTAATTAAATTCTCATCAATTTGTGTCGTACCAA
>JAZNUZ010000119.1:0-1672 GCA_045592605.1 Acutalibacteraceae bacterium | reverse complement strand
GTAGATGTTGAAGTTGAATCCGACACGGATATAAGCGCAGATTTTGAAAGCTTGACGGAAGGACTAAATATTGGTGAAATCGACCGAGAAGCATATATGCAACGTGTTTTTGTGCTATATGACAAATTGGTCAAAAAGCGTGGAAGTATAAAGCCGGGCGAAGTTGGAAAAACCGGGTAATAACAAAAAAGCAGACAGTTATAAACTGTCTGCTTTTTTGTTCAGCTCTTCCAATAACTCTAAAAGTTCGAGTTGGAGATTTTCTTCTTGCTCAATTTCGGTTGTTAGTTCTTCTAATTTCTTATAATCGGAAATATTTTCGGGATTATTGATTTCGTTATTTAAAATCGATAGTTTTTCTTCGCTTTCCTTGATTTTTTGCTCGGTATTTTTTATTTGCCGCTCGATTTTCGCCTTTTCTTTGCCGGGTGTAGTGTAACTCTTTTTTTGTTTTGATATCTTTATTGCTTCTTTTGAAATATCGGGGTCAGTCGTTTTATTTTTTTCAATAAATTCATCATAACCATATGGGAAGAATTTTACATTATTATCATCAAAAACCAAAAGCGAAGTTGCTATTTTCTGTACAAAATATCTGTCGTGAGAAACAAACAAAACAGTACCTTCAAATTTTTCTAAAATATCTTCTAAAGCTTCTTTGCCGACAATGTCCATATGATTGGTAGGTTCATCAAGAATCAGAAAATTAGGTCTGTTTTTAAAAATTTTGCATAAATTCAAGCGCACTTTTTCACCACCCGAGAGCGCATTGATTTCTTTGAAAACATCTTCGCCCGAAAATCTGAATGCGCCGAGCGCGTTTCTGACTTCGGTTTGTGTGAGATTCGGAAACTGGTCCCAGAAATCTTCGATTATTGTTTTATTGGAAACAGCGGCGGCGATTTGTTGGTCAAAATATCCCGTCAGAACATTTTGTCCGAAAGAAAATTCGCCGTTTATTTTTTCGGTTTTGCCGATTATAGTTTTTAAAAGTGTGGATTTACCTGTGCCATTATTACCAATAATTCCTATTCTGTCACACCTTTTTACTTCAAGATTAATTGTGGCAAGTGGTTTATCGTATCCGATTACAAGATTACGGCAGGAGAGCACATCCTTGAAACTCTTGATTTTTGGTGTAAAATCGGTAAAAAAGGTATTGGAATCATCATTTTCCGGCGCTTCAATAAGTTCGATTCGTTCGATTGCTTTAAGTTTCGACTGCGCCATTTTGGCCTTGGTAGCCTTGTACCTGAAACGCTCTACAAGATTTTCTAAACGCTCAATTTCTTTAGTTTGTTCATTATGTTGTTTTAATAACGATTCTTTTAATAATTTCTTTTGCTTTGCAAATGCGGTGTAGTTTCCATCATAACGGCGCATTTTGTTATATTCGATTTCATATACTGTGCTTACCGTATTATCTAAAAACATTCGGTCGTGTGAAACGATAACAACACTTTTTTCGTAGTTTTTTATAAAATCTTCCAACCATTCGACAGATTCAATGTCAAGGTGGTTTGTAGGCTCGTCGAGTAAAAGTATATCGGGTTTACTAAGCAATAATTTAATAAAAGCAATTTTTGTACGTTGTCCGCCTGAAAATTCTGATAACGGCTTAGTTTTATCGTTCTCGGTGAAACCGAATTTTTTTATAATAGTTTCATATTCT
>JAZNUZ010000118.1:0-3121 GCA_045592605.1 Acutalibacteraceae bacterium | reverse complement strand
AAAATTGTAATTTTTCAATAAAAGTTATTAAATAACTATTGAAATATATCAAAAAATGGTATAAAATAACGATATAAAGTTTAGTTAAATTGTTTAATTTGGTGAAAGGGGCAAAAGCTTTGTTTTTTGAGAACGAATTGCGCTTTTTGTGTAATGTTTTTAAAAAGTGCCGAGTTAACGTGGCTTTTTCAAATCCTGATGTAGTCAGCGAAAAACTTTTCGGAGATGGATTTAAAAACATCTTTGCCGCCTTTGATAAAATTAATTTGTTCAGTGATTTTGAAAGCAAATTAAAACCTTTTACAATATATAAGGCTGATACGCCGTTTAGATTGAGTTTTATGTTTTTTTTACTGCCTGATATGTCGGAGCCTACAGCTATAATAATAGGTCCATATTTGAAGCAGGAAATAGGTGATGCGGCGGTTCTTGAAATAGGAGAAAGATTTGGTGTACTGCCTAAAAACAAGAAACTGCTTGAAAATTATTATGCGGCGGTGCCTGTGGTTGAAGATACTTCGCAAATTTGGGCTATGCTCGAAGCATTTGCCGAGCAAATATGGGGCGGACCGAATGGCTATTCGGCAATCGAAATTTTGTCGGCAAAGGAAAACGATTATTTTACTCCAAAGCAAACAGGCAATAAAAACGGCGATGTTATGCTCAGTATGAAGCTTATGGAAGAACGGTATGCACTTGAAAATGAGATTATAAATGCTGTGGCCAATGGGCAGGTTCATAAGGCGGCTCAGTTTTCGGCAGGTTTCTCGTTTTCGGGTGTTGAAAAAAGACTGGCAGACCCGCTTCGCAATTTAAAAAACTATAGTATTATAATGAACACAATTTTGCGCAAAGCGGCAGAAAGCGGCGGTGTTCATCCAATATATATTAATGATGTTTCTAGTGATTTTGCTATCCGTATAGAGAAGATGATATTTATCAAAGATGTGCAGGAACTTATGCGTGAAATGTATATAACTTATTGCCAACTTGTGCGCACACATTCGCATAAAAAATATTCTTCCGCTGTACAAAAAGCAATGATTTTTATACATTCGGATTTATCGGCGAATCTTAATTTAAGTACACTTGCCGATGCGCAAAACATAAGCGCGGGTTATTTGTCTGCTGTTTTCAAGAAAGAAACGGGTAAAACGGTTACCCAATATATAACAGAAGAACGCGTTAAACTGGCAAAACATTTGCTCACAACCACAAGGTTGCAAATTCAGACAATAGCGCTTCATTGCGGTATTGTTGATGTGCAGTATTTTTCAAAAATATTTAAAAAAATCACAGGAAAAACCCCTAAAGAGTATAGGGATACAATAAATAATTAAAGAATAAAGGAGATTTTTATGAAAATGACATTCCGTTGGTACGGCGAAGGAAATGACCGTATCAAATTGTCCGACATCAAGCAAATTCCGGGTGTACATGGTATTGTCTGGGCACTTCATCATAAGATGCCGGGCGAAGTCTGGGAAGAAAGTGAAATTGCCGAAGTAAAACGCCAACTGGATGAGTACGGCTTTAATATGGATGTGGTAGAAAGCGTTAATGTGCACGATGACATTAAAATTGGTCTGCCCACACGCGACAAATATATTGAAAACTATAAAACAACCATCCGCAACCTTTCTAAATTCGGAGTTAAAGTAATATGTTATAATTTTATGCCGATTTTTGACTGGACAAGAAGTGATCTGTTTCATCCCGTAGGGGACGGCTCTACAGCACTTTTCTATGAAAAAAATATGATTCAGGATGACTATAATGCTATGGCAAAGTATATTCTTGATTTTACCGAGAAATATAATATGTCGTTTCCGGGTTGGGAACCTGAGCGTATGGCTAAACTTGATGAACTTTTCAAAGCGTATGAAGGCGTAGACCACGAAAAACTGTGGGCGAATTTAAAATATTTTCTCGAAGCCATTATGCCTACATGCCGCGAGTGTGATATAAAAATGGCAATCCATATGGATGATCCGCCATGGGACATTTTCGGACTTCCCCGATTGCTTGTAAACGAAGAAAATATAGACCGTTTTCTTAAAATGGTTGATGATGAGTATAACTGTCTGACACTTTGTTCGGGAAGCCTTAATGCAGACCCTAATAACAACGTTGCAGAGATTGTCCGCAAACACTGTGACAGAATTGCTTTTGCCCATATAAGAAACGTAAAGCATTTCGAAAATGGTGACTTCTCAGAAGCCAGTCATAGAGATTGCGATGGAGATACAGGTATACTCGAAATACTCAAAGCATATCACGACTGCTCTTATAAAGGATATATCCGTCCAGACCACGGCAGACATCTCTGGGATGAAGGTCCCGGTAACGTACGTCCCGGATACGGACTTTATGACAGAGCGCTTGGTATTATGTACATGTTAGGCGTATGGGATAGCCTTAAAAAATTTGATAAATAAGGAGAACGGAAAATGATTAGTTTACCACTTAATATTGATTATAGCGGAAAAGTTGTTGTAGTGACGGGTGCGGGTGGACTTATCTGCGGCACTATGGCACGTGCATTTGCCCAGTGCGGAGCTAAAGTGGCGGCGCTTGATTTAAATGAAGATGCCGTTAAAAAACTGGCGGAAGAATTAAAAGCAGAAGGCTTTATATGTGAAGGTTATAAGGCTAATGTTTTAGACAGTGAGCAGCTAAAGGAAGTTTGCGCGGCAGTAAAACGCGACCTTGGTAGTTGCGACATTCTTGTAAACGGTGCAGGTGGTAATAATCCGAGAGCCACAACAGATAATGAATATCAGCACGAAGCCACCGAGAGCAGTAAAACATTTTTCGATTTGGATTCCGATGGGGTGGACTTTGTATTTAAACTCAATTTCCAGGGTACGCTTTTACCAACACAGGTTTTTGCGCGTGATATGGTAGAAAAGAAAAGCGGCACAATACTCAACATTTCTTCAATGAATGCCTACACGCCGCTTACCAAAATACCCGCATATTCTGCTGCAAAAGCGGGAATTTCTAACTTTACTCAGTGGTTGGCAACCCACTTTGCAGGTACGGGAATCCGTTGTAATGCAATAGCACCCGGATTTTTGGTGTCGGCTCAGAATAAAGCATTATTGTTTAATGAAGATGG
>JAZNUZ010000117.1:0-1723 GCA_045592605.1 Acutalibacteraceae bacterium | reverse complement strand
ATAAGACCGCCTATACCGCCGCCGATAATAGCGATATCGTAAACCATAAAACTACTCCTTAAAAGTGTTATCCCAAAATAAAGCGGTGTGTACAAAAGGACACACCGCTTCTAACAGTTATTTAATATTGGACCCTTATTAGATAGCACGGGTAACTTTGCCTGAACGTAAACAACGGGTGCAGGCATTTACACGACACGGTGTACCGTTAATAATAGCCTTAACCCTTTTAACATTAGGCTGCCAAGTTCTGTTAGAACGTCTGTGTGAGTGCGAAACCTTAATTCCGAATGAAATTTGTTTGTTGCAGATATCACATTTTGCCATAGTCTGCACCTCCTTTAGTAGCATTAGCACAAGTTATAATAACAGAAATGAAGAAAAAAAGCAAGTGTTTTTTTCAAAAAAAAAGAATTTTAGGCGAAATAGTTGAAAAAAGACTCAATAATGCTATAATTAGTATTGTAATTATGGAATATTGTGGGGACATAAAATGATTAAAGCAATTATTTTCGATTTGGATGGAACGCTTATAAATTCACTGGATGATTTGGCGGATTCGGTAAATTATACTCTCTTATCTTTCGGCTTTCCTACCCACGAAACCGAGAAATATAAATATTTCATAGGGCACGGTATGGCAAATCTTATACACCGCGCTCTGCCCGAAAACCACAGGGATGAAGAAACACATAAAAAGGTATTAACCGCCTTTTTGCAATATTATAAGGAGCACTCAACCGATAAAACCGCCCCCTATAAAGATATAAAAGAACTTTTAGATATACTTAAAAATTCGGGGATTAAAACTGCGGTAGTGACAAACAAGGTACATACCGAAGCCGAGAAAATCGTACATAGACTGCTTGGCTCTTCGATAGATTTATGTATCGGTCAACAACCCAATATACCGACAAAACCCGACCCGACCTTAACGCTTATAACATTACAAAAACTCGGTGTGACACCAGATGAATGTCTTTTTATAGGTGACTCGGGCTCTGATATGTTAACGGCGGTAAACAGCGGCATCATCCCTGTCGGCGTCTTGTGGGGCTTCAGAGAAAAAGAAGAACTTCTCCAATACGGCGCTGAATATTTAATTAGTGAGCCTATGGAGCTTCTCGGTCGCTTAAAAAACAGTTGCATAAAGTAAAAAAATGTATTAAAATAGAGAAAATGATAGTTTTGAGGTGATTTTTCTGAAAAGAGAAACTTATTTGTCCTGGGATGAATATTTTATGGGTATCGCGCTTCTTTCTTCACAGCGCAGTAAAGACCCTTCAACGCAGGTTGGCGCCTGTATCGTAAGCGAAGACAATAAGATTATGTCGGTTGGCTATAACGGTATGCCTAAGTTCTGTAGTGATGACCTATTCCCTTGGAGTAAGGATGGTAACCCGCTTGAAACAAAGTATATGTTCGTATGCCACGCCGAACTTAATGCTATTTTAAACTACGGTGGCGGCTCACTCAAAGGCAGTAAGGTTTACACAACTCTTTTCCCCTGTAATGAATGTGCTAAGGCACTTATTCAAGCAGGTATAAAAGAAATTATCTATATGTGCGATAAATATGCCGATACCGATTCGGTTAAGGCAAGTAAAAAAATGTTTGATACTGCGCACGTTACATACCGCCAGTACGAACAGACAAAAAACACAGTTGAATTAAAATTATAAGAAAAACGGCTCTTTGGCGTTGTACCCGTAAGGATACAACG
>JAZNUZ010000116.1:0-2318 GCA_045592605.1 Acutalibacteraceae bacterium | reverse complement strand
AGGCTATGGAAGAAGACCAACGTTATTACAATAAATTGACCGAAGCATTAAAGGCTCGACATAAATTGGATTTCTTAGCAGAAGGCAAAGATGAAAAAACTGCCGACCGATTAGCCGAAAAGAAGGCAATCGAAGATGCCCGTTTTGTATTACCTAACGCGTGTGAAACAAAAATGATAGTGACACTGAACTGCCGCAGTCTGCTTAACTTCTTCCGTCATCGTTGCTGTCACCGAGCACAATGGGAAATACAGGATGTTGCTAATCAGATGTTGGCTCTTGTAAAAACTGTTGCGCCCGAAATCTTCAAAAAGGCAGGGCCGCCGTGTCTTAACGGCGCTTGTCCCGAAGGAAAAATGTCTTGCGGCAAGGCAAAGGAAGTAAAGGAATTTTACGCAAACTTAAAGGTAGGAGAATAATTTTCTGATGGGTAAGCTTATAGTTATTGAAGGCCTTGATGGTAGCGGAAAGTCAACTCAACTTGAACTTTTACCGCAAAACCTTAAAAAAATAGGCATAGATTGCAAAACGGTTTCGTTTCCCGATTATGAAAGTGATTCGAGTGCGCTTGTAAAAATGTATCTGTCGGGAAAGTTCGGTTCAAAACCCGATGATGTTAATGCCTATGCCGCTTCCTGCTTTTATGCAGTGGACCGATACGCTTCGTATAAAACTAATTGGGGCGAATATTATAATGATGGCGGCACAGTAGTATCGGGAAGATATACAACTTCAAATGCCGTTCACCAGGCTTCAAAACTGCCCAAAGAGAGTTGGGAAGATTTTCTTTCGTGGCTTTATGATTTTGAATTCGGAAAGATTGGTATACCAAAACCCGATTTGGTTATTTTTCTTGATATGCCAACCGACGTTTCGCAAGGTCTTTTGAAAAAGAGATATGATGGCAACGGCGGCCAAAAGGATATCCACGAAAAAGATGTTGCTTACCTTGAGCATTGCAGAAAAGCGGCTTTATTTACGGCGCGTTTTTCTGATTGGAAGATTGTTTCTTGTGCTAAGGATGGACAACCACGCAGTATAGATGATATTGCGGCAGATATACTTTCTTTAGTTAAAAATTTATTTTAAGTAGGTAAAATATGGTATATGTTTTTTTAGCAGATGGGTTTGAAGAAATAGAAGCGGTAAGCGTTATAGATATTCTCAGACGCGCCGATATACCGACAAAAACGGTCGGTGTACAGGGTACTGTAGTAAAAGGCGCTCACGGTATAACCATTAATGCCGATACCGATATGGAAGCGGCAATCAAAAGGGACATAACGGCCGCAGTTTTACCGGGCGGAATGCCGGGTACGCTTAATTTATCAAAGAGTGAAAAACTTAAAGATATTTTGCTTTATGCGGCAGAAAATAACATTATTTTGGCGGCAATTTGCGCCGCGCCGTCGGTTCTGGGAAATTTAGGTCTGCTTGAAGGCAAGAGTGCCACCTGCTATCCGGGTTTCCAAAGTCATATGAAAGGCGCAAACTATATGGAAATACCGGTTTGTGTTGATGATAATATATTGACCGCCTACGGCCCCGCAGCAGCTTCCGATTTCGGTCTTGAACTAGTAAGACTTATACGCGGAGATGCTACTGCCGACAAGATTAGCGAAGACATGAGATGCTATTAGGAGAATTACAATGGAAGAAAACAATTATAACAATTCAGAAAACAACGATGTTTTTTTCGAAGACATAATTACTTCAAGTGAAGACACATCCGAAGAAGATATTGTCAAAAAAATAAAAAAAGATGCTAAAAGAAAAAAGAAAAAAAAGAAAAGCGCGATAAAATCGGTGATATGGGTTGTTTCTATTTTCTTGGTTTCAATTTTTATAGCGGCATCTCTCATTATTTTCACAGGTGAATATTTGGGTATAGGTCCAGGTCGCGGCAGGGAAGTAGTTGTACAGATTGACAAGGGTATGACCACAAGGCAAATAGCAGCCGAACTTAAAGAATCAGGCGCAATTAATAATTCTCTTGCATTCATAATTTATACTAAGTTGAACGGTAACTCATCTAAATATTCATACGGCGTGTATACCTTCAATAATGAAATAGGATATGGCGATTTAGCGGAAATTCTTATGACACAGGGTGCTAAAGCCGAGACTAAAAATGTAGTTATCCCGGAAGGCACGGGTATAAATGACTATACGAAAAATGTTGACGGCGAAAAGGTTACCATACCGGGTATTGCTACTCTGCTCCAGAATGCAGGTGTATGCACAAGGGAAGATTTTATGGATGCTCTAAAAGAAGTCGGCACTGAATCCGAGTTACTCGAAGGCGCCAACATAGAGAA
>JAZNUZ010000115.1:0-2676 GCA_045592605.1 Acutalibacteraceae bacterium | reverse complement strand
TTTTAGTTTGACTGGCAGGTCGCTACTATTTTAACACATATGGAGGATTTTGTTTTGTTCATCGGTTAACCTCTTTTGAACCACGCGACTATCGCGTGGTTTTCGTTATACAAACACAAGAAACGCGATGAGAAAAATCTCATCGCGTTTTTGTTATTTTATTATTGATTCGCCGGACATTTCAGTCGGTTGTGCGAGTCCTAACAATTTAATAATTGTCGGTGAAATATCGCAGAGTTTACCGCCCTGTCTTAATTCGCAGTCCTTACCGATTACCGAGAAAGGAACGGGGTTTGTGGTATGCGCGGTAAATGGTGAGCCATCGGTATCAAGCATACGGTCTGCATTACCATGGTCGGCGGTGAGAAGCATTATACCACCCATTTTAAGAGTAGATGTTTTCACTCTGCCAACACACTTATCAACGGTTTCCACCGCTTTAACAGCTGCATCAAACACACCTGTATGACCTACCATATCGCAGTTTGCGAAGTTTAATATAACTACATCATACTTGCCGCTTTCAATAGCGCAGCATACCTTATCGCAAACCGGGTCGGCACTCATTTCGGGTTGCAAATCGTAGGTCGCAACCTTGGGAGATGCAACGAGTATGCGGTCTTCACCTGCAAACTCAACTTCACGGCCTCCGTTAAAGAAGAATGTTACGTGAGCATACTTTTCTGTCTCAGCAATACGAAGCTGTGTCATATTATTTTTAGCAAGATATTCGCCCAAAGTGTTTTCGAGTGTCTGTGGGCGGAAAGCCACATCGACATTCGGCATAGAAGCATCGTATTGTGTCATACAAACATAATATACATTCTGTCTGCCGCCTATGCGCTCGAAACCATCAAAATTATCATCAACAAAGGTGCGGGTAATTTCCCTTGCTCTGTCGGGGCGGAAATTGAAGAAAATCACACTGTCGCCGCTACTGATTCTCTCAGTACCATCAACTATTGTCGGTAAAACAAATTCATCGGTGATATTTTTGCCATCTTCATCAATCTGCTCATAAGACTTGCGGACTGCCGCTGCAGCATCATCGGTCACAATGCCGTCTCCATAAACGAGTGCCGCATACGCCTTGCCGACACGCTCCCAACGGTTATCACGGTCCATACCATAAAATCTACCCAAAACAGTAGCAATTTTACCAGTACCGATTTCTTCTAATCTTTTCTCTGCCGCATCAATAAAGTCTGCTGCAGAAGTGGGCGGAACATCGCGGCCATCAAGCAAAGCGTGGATATACACACGGGATAAACCGTTTCTCTTGGCTAACTCTACTAAAGCGTACATATGCTCAATATGGCTATGCACACCGCCATCTGACAAAAGTCCCATCAAGTGCAAAGCAGAATTATTTTTCTTGGCATTTTCTACTGCCTTTAAAAAGGCTTCGTTTGTGAAGAAATCCCCATCTTTTATAGACTTTGTTATACGGGTAAGTTCCTGATATACAACGCGACCCGCACCTATATTTGTGTGGCCCACTTCACTGTTTCCCATCTGTCCGTCGGGCAGACCTACATCCATACCCGATGCACCGATACTTGTTGTAGGACAGTTAGCAAAGATATAATCGAGTTCAGGTGTTTTTGCAGTATAAACTGCGTTACCCACCTGAGTATCATTAAATCCAAAACCGTCCATTATTGTTAAAACAATAGGTTTTTTCATATTTTTCACCTTGAGATAAATTATTTAGAAGCAGCCTTTACTATCACTGCAAAATCTTCCGCTTTAAGAGAAGCGCCGCCGATAAGTCCGCCATCAACATTAACCTTCTCTACGAGTTCTTCGGCATTTTTAGCGTTCATAGAACCGCCGTACTGAATAGTTACTGTTTCTGCAACTTCTTTACCGTAAACTTCTGCTATGGCTTCTCTTACAAAGCCATTGCCTTCATCTGCCTGCTCGGCAGTAGCGGTAACACCTGTGCCGATAGCCCATACAGGTTCGTATGCGATAATAACATTCTCCAGTTGTTCGCGTGATACATTAGTAAGAGCCATTTTGGTCTGGAACTTAAGCAGAGTTTCGGTATAACCGAGTTCTCTTTGTTCGAGTGTTTCACCAACACAAACAATCGCCTTAAGACCTGCATTTACTGCAGCTAATGTACGAAGGTTAACTGTCTGGTCGGTTTCACCGAAATATTGTCTGCGTTCACTGTGGCCGATAACTACATATTCTACACCGGCAGCAGTAAGCATTTCGGCAGAAATTTCACCTGTATAAGCGCCTGAAGCCTTAAAATGCACGTTTTCTGCGCCGATTTTAATGTTCGAGCCTTTTGCAGCGTCTACAGCTGCCGCAATATCAATAAAAGGTACGCAGAGAACAACATCACAGTCTGCATCTTTTACTAAGGGCTTCATTTCATTGATAAGAGCTGTGGTTTCTGCGGGTGTTTTGTTCATTTTCCAGTTACCTGCTATAACTGCATTTCTTTTTGCCTTGTTCATAATTATTCTCCTATTCTCAAAATTAGCACGGCGTTTCCGCCGTGCCGATTTTTATCTTATTTTTCGTTAAGGGCTGCAATACCGGGAAGAACTTTTCCTTCAAGGAATTCGAGTGAGGCGCCCCCGCCTGTAGAAATGTGTGTCATCTTGTCGCCGTAGCCTAAATTGTTAACAGCAGCAGCAGAATCACCGCCACCGATAA
>JAZNUZ010000114.1:0-11921 GCA_045592605.1 Acutalibacteraceae bacterium | reverse complement strand
ACTGTAAAAAGCTTATTGCCGATTATGTTATGTACGGAAGCAACTCTTGTTTCGAAAAGGAAATAAACGAGCGCGGCGGAAAGGTTTTTTATCTGCCGAATCGTGTAAGAAACCGAAAAGAATATAAAGCAGAATTTGAGCGCATTTTAAAAAGCGGAAACTATGACGCCGTTTGGGGTAATTACGCAGGTCTAACAAATATTGACCTTTTGAAACTTGGCAAAAAATTTAATATTCCAATAAGAATAGCGCACAGCCACGGTTGTGCGCTTGCTTGGAGTGGACGCATAATGCGGTATTTAGTTCCACTATTCCATTATATTAACAAAAATTTAATTCAGAAATATGCGACTGATTTTTGGGGATGCTCTAAAGAAGCGGCAGAATTTATGTTTCCAAAATCAGTGCATAACAAAATAAAAGTTATTAACAACGCCATTGAATTATCTGTTTTCTATAAAGATGATGAAAACCGACAAAAAATGCGAAAGGAACTCGGAATTGAAAACAAGTTTGTTATAGGCCACATTGCCCGAATGAGCAGTGAGAAAAACCAGTTCTTTATGCTTGATGTTTTTAAAGAATATTTAAAGACCGACCCTACCGCAAAGTTATTATTTGTGGGGGATGGCGAAATTATGGCGGAGTTAAAAAACAAAGCTAAACTTGATGACACCGAAGATAATATTCTGTTTGTCGGCTTTAAGAAAAACGTTGCCGACTATCACCGAACCTCCGATGTGTTCCTTTTCCCTTCTATTGTAGAAGGTCTTGGACTCAGTCTTATCGAAGCGCAGGCTTGCGGTGTACCCTGCGTGGCTTCAAGTACAGTTCCAAAATCGGCCGATATCAGCGGTTGTGTAAAATTTGTAGGACTCACAGAGCCTATTGCCGTTTGGTGTGATGCCATAAAACAAATGAGTTCTATGAAACTCAACAACACAACAGAGCTTGTAAAACGGGCAAATTACGATATTGTCGAAGAAGCTAAAAAGATGAACGACTTCTTTGTTACAGGAGAAATGAGATGAACAATCCGTTAGTAAGTATTATAATTCCCGTATACAATTTAGAAAAATATCTGCCTAAATGCCTTGACAGTGTTTTGGCACAAACCTATAAAAATATAGAAATCATTCCCGTAGATGATGGTTCAACCGACAATAGTGCCGAAGTTTTAAAGGAATATGCAAAATCCGATAGCCGCGTGAAACCTGTTTTCAAAGAAAACGGCGGTGTGTCAAGCGCCCGTAACTGCGGCATTGATAATTCGAATGGCGAATACATATATTTCCTTGACGGTGACGACTGGATTGCACCCGATACCATCGAAAAATTATTAACGGATAATACCGATTTTGATATTGTCCAAGCGGCGCATATTGAAGCATATGAAGATGGAAGAGAAATTCTCCCCACCCAGTTTAAGTCGATTACTTTATTGGATAAAAAGGAAATAATCGGCGCATATTTTCTGAACATAATTCAGGAATCGTGTTGTAATAAACTCTTCAAAAAATCCGCCATAGGTGACACACGATTTGATAACAGTCTCGCTGTTGCCGAAGATTCAAAATTCACCTATACTATTCTTAAAAATGCAGCCAGAGTAAAACTTATTGATGATGTAACATACTACTACTTTAGCAGAGAAGACTCCTGTATGCATCAAAATCTTACAGAAAAGCATTTTGACCCGTTGAAATTACGCGATATGCAGTTGTCTGAAATTGGTAACGATAAAGAGTTGTATAAAAAATTTATACATATTGATTCTAAATTCTGTTTTTATTTAATCAGAGAAATTTTACTTGATGACAGTAAAAAATATGTTGACAGACTACCTACATTACGATGCAGAGTTTTAAAACATAAATTTAAAATATTTGTATCAGAATATCTGGGGTTGAGATTTAAAATCGGGGTTTTCCTTTTATGGTTGTGTCCCCCGCTGTTTTATAAAATATACAGCAAATAAAAAGGGGTGTTATTTTGTCAGATAAAAATTCAAATTTAAAAGGTAAGGCATTCGGTGGATTTTTATGGTCATTCGGTGAAAAAATCGGTGCTCAACTCGTTTCCCTTGTTGTATCGATTGTTTTAGCGCGACTTCTGCTTCCCGAAGACTATGCGGTTGTAGGCGTTGTTACAATATTTTTTAATTTTGCTAACGTACTTATCGCCAGTGGTTTAAATACTGCGCTTATACAAAAAAAGCACAGTACTCCGGAAGACTATTCCACAATACTTATCACAAGTCTTATAATTGCGGCTGTTCTATACGTTATATTGTTTTTTACCGCCCCGCTAATTGCAAGTGCTTATAAAATAGACCTTATTATTCCTGTTATACGCATTATGGCATTAATACTTATCATAAATGCAATCAAATCAATTTTAACAGCATTTATCGCTAACACGTTGCAATTTAAGAAAATGTTTATTGCTACGATTTCAGGAACCATAATTTCTGCCATTGTCGGTATCAGTATGGCAAGTATGGGATTTGGCGTTTGGGCACTTGTGGCACAACAAATGATTAATGCTGCTGCCGGTACTGCCACTTTATTTTTTACAACTAAATTCAGAGTACCTTTGATATTTTCAAAGAAAAGTTTTAAAGAATTATTCGGCTATGGTTGGAAAATCTTTTTGAGTTCTGTTATTACTGTTGTTTACGATGAAGTCAATCCGTTAATTGTAGGTCTCAGATTTTCGGCAGTAGACCTTTCCTTTTACACAAAGGGTAAAAGCTTCCCTTCACTTCTCAACACAACAATAGAAAGTACACTCTCTACTGTTTTGTTCCCGGTTATGTCTAAAGTGCAGGATGACTTTTCATCTGTACTGAGAATTACACGCAGATATATACAAGTTGCTTCTTATATCATATTCCCGTTAATGTGCGGTTTTTTTGCCGTATCCGAAAGTTTTGTAAGCCTTCTGTTAACGGATAAATGGCTTCCTGCCGTTCCTTATATCCGTATTTTCTGCCTTTCTTATATGTTTAATATAATTTCTATTGGCAATTTGCAGACAATCAAGGCTATAGGAAGAAGCGATGTTAGTCTTATACTTGAGATTATCAAAAAATGTTCGTTCTTCGTAATAATTTTAATCTTTGTTTTATTCAGTAATAATCCCGTTTTATTGGCAATTTCTTCTATAGTGTGCACCATTGTTGCGCTGATTATCAACACATTCCCTAACCGAAAACTTATTGGGTACCGGTACCGCTATCAAATAATTGATATTTTGCCCAACCTTGTAATCGCACTTATAATGGGCACTATCATTACGCTTATGAATAACTTAAACTTAAGTCCGTTATTGTTACTTTTTGCACAGCTTATTGCCGGTATTGCCATATATGTTTTATTAAGTATCCTTACAAAAAACAAAAACTTCACTTATCTTTACTCTACTCTTAAACAATTTTTAAAAAAGGAAAGATAAAATTGAAAAATCTCATTAAAAAACTTTTATCATTTTTGCCAACGCTTAACCTGATTGTTTTTGAAAGTGTGCCAAATCTTTCTGATAATCCAAAACCCGTATTTGATGAAATGATAAAACGCGGTCTTAATAAAAAATATAAATTTATCTGGATTGTATCCGGTAAGTCAAACGATTTACCTATAATTAAAAATGTGCATTACTGCGATAAAAACTCTCGGTTTTTCAAGTTCCAACTTTTATTTTACCGTATGTTTGCAAAGGCTATGATTTGCGGAAATGAATTTTTAGTGACTTCAAGAAAAAAGCAGACATCCTTTTACATATCACACGGCACAGCTATAAAAAGCGTTAAGTCATACTATACAATGCCCGAAAATATAAATTATTTTTTGGTTGATGGCGATGGCACAAAAGAGATGATGACCTATCAGTACAACACCACTCCTGATAAAACAATCGCTTTAGGTTATCCGAGAAACGATGTGCTGGTAAATTCCAAAAGGGATATTTCTCCCCTTTTCCCCGAAAACGCGGGACAGAAAATTATTGTTTGGTATCCGACTTTTCGCCAACACAAAAATGCCAACATAAGCGCCACCCAAAATGCATTGCCGATAATACATGATGAAAAATTGGCTATTGAACTTAATGAAATTGCAAAATCCAACAATGCTCTTTTGGTTTTAAAACCGCATTTTGCTCAGGATATTAGCAAATTCAAGGCTCAGTCTTTAAGTAATATCAAGTTTATTGATGATAGTTTTTTCACAAAAAACAATATTTCTTCATACGAATTTGTCGGAAACTGCGATGCACTTATTACCGACTATTCTTCAATTTATTATGATTTTCTGCTATGTGATAAACCAATAGGTCTTGTATGGGAAGATTACGAAGAATACAAAGAATCCGTTAACTTCGCTATTGATATGGATGTTCTTATGAAGGGCGGAGAAAAAATATATAATCTTGATGATTTTGGCAAATTCCTAAAAAATATTGCGAATGGAATTGACCCGCTAAAAAAAGAACGTGATGAAGTTTCTCTATGGGCTAACTATTCGCGCGATGGAAAAAGTGCCGAACGCGTTGCGGATTTTGTAATTAAAACTGCCAATCTTTGATTATATAACCTTGGCTTTGGAGTGATATTTTTGCTTATTATTCTTTTGTTGTACTTTGTTACTATCGTTTACGGTACAAAATTTTCCTTTAAAGGTACTGCCGATTACCTTTCAATAGAAAATACCACCGCAATAAAAGGTATATTTATTATGATGGTATTTTTAAGCCACTTTAATTCATATATAACCCTTTCCGGAGCGGCGGATGAAATCTATATAAAATTCTTTCGGTTTATAGGACAGGCTATGGTTGCTTTGTTCTTATTCTATTCGGGATACGGAATTATGGAATCCATTAAACGCAAGGGAAATTCCTATATTTCTTCTATTCCCAAAAAAAGATTACTGCACACTCTTTTTAATTTTGATTGCGCAGTATTGCTATACCTTATCTTAGGTCTTATTCTTGGTGACAAATTAACATTAAAACACATACTGTTGTCTCTAATCGGATGGGACTCGCTGGGTAACTCAAACTGGTATATCTTTGTTATTTTGGTTTTATATCTACTGACATTTATAATATTTAAATTATTAGCAAAGGCACCGCACATTGTTTCGGTTGTGGTTTTAGGAATTGCGGTCTGTGCGTTGATTTTAGTCACCCATTACTATAAATTACGGCCTATACACTGGTATGACACGATGGCTTGTTATGTTTTTGGTATGGCATACTCCTTATATAAGGGAAAAGTTGAAGCAATATTATTTAAAAACATTTTAATTTATATAGTTGCTTTTCTATTATCATTATCCCTGTTTTACACACTCAAAAATCGCGGTGTTCTGCTCGAAATCGTAGTTAATCTGATATTCTGTGCGCTTGTTGTTCTCACTACAATGAAGGTTACCTTTAAAAACCGCGCTTTGCTATGGGCGGGTGACCACCTGTTTGAAATCTACATTTTACAGCGCATACCTATGATTATTCTAAAACGCGTTGGTCTTGCAGATTTTAATGTGTATTTATACTTTGGTGCTTGTCTTGTTATAACAGTATTAATAAGTATTGCTTTCCGTTATGTTACAGCAAAATTTTATAAATTAATCATTAAATAAAAAGAAGCGATGACTAGTCATCGCCTCTTTTATTTTGCGTTTTTAGCATCAATTTTCGCTTGTCTGCGATTAATTACTTCGTGGGACTTAGGTTTAATCTCCCCTGCCAACATTAAGGCTTGGCGGGTAAGTAACGGTCCTACCAATTCATAAATTAACACCGCAAATAGCGTAATATTTCTGATAAGATTTCCCTGTTCTCCTAATTGCATTGCCGTAGTACACATACCGAGCGCCACACCGGCTTGTGGGAAAAGTGTTATGCCCAAATACTTACATATTTTCTCATCGCATCCCGTGGCCTTTGCACTAAACAAAGAGCCGTAATATTTACCGAGACATCTTGAAAGAATATATACTACACCAATAATTACAATAAATATATTTCCAAACACATCCAACTGTAGTTCTGCACCGCTTATTACAAAGAACAATGCGAACAAAGGTGATGTCCATTTATCCGATGCACCCATAAGGTCGTGCGAGAGTTCACATATATTGCAAAATACCGTTCCGAGCATCATACAAGTAAGTAAGGATGAAAAATGAATGTGAATAGCGCCTATACTGAAATCTAACATTGATAATGAAGCGGTTAAAAACACTAAAGCTATTGTCATATTAAGGCGGTTGGTATTTGAGTTGAACAACTTTTCAAGATATGTAAGAACTACACCCATAACCGCGCCTAAGATTAGTGAGCAAATAATTTCGATTAAGGGATTTACAACTATTGAAATTAAATCGATATTTCCGCTTACTATTGTTTTTGCAATACCGAAGGACACTGCGAAAACTACTAAACCGACCGCATCATCTAATGCTACTATCGGCAAAAGAAGTTTGGTTAATGGGCCGTGCGCTTTATACTGGCGCACTACCATAAGAGTTGCCGCGGGTGCAGTAGCAGTTGCGATAGCGCCTAATGTTAAAACCTGTGGTAGAGTAATTATTTCGGGCATTATTAAATGCAGACCAAACAAGCAAACATCAACTATCAGTGTGGCGGCAAGTGCCTGAAATACGCCTATTGCAAGAGCCTGTTTACCTGTCTTTTTTAAATCTTCCAAGCGAAATTCATTACCGATGGAAAAAGCAATAAAGCCTAATGCTACTTCCGAAACGAGTGCCAGGCTATTAACGGCACTATGAGATGTAAAACCCAAACCGTCAATATGTAATGCACCAATGCAATATGGGCCTATGAACACACCTGCGATTAAATACGCAGTAACCGATGGCAGACTGAAACGTTTAAATATACGGGTCATTAAAAGCCCTGCCAAGAGTGCTACAGATACTGTAAGTAATACTTCCACAAATATTCCCCCTGTGGTGCTAAAAAAATCCAACGAAAGCAATTATATCACTCGGAAAAGCCTTTGTCAACGGATAAATATTTATTTAGAAAATTAAGCACCTTTTTCTTATCTTTTGACCATTCGGGCGCTATTAAATCACGTTTTGCGCCATCCCCTGTTATGCGGTGAACAACTATATTTTCATCCAACACATCTATACATTTTTTAAGTATTCTGCCATACTCTTCTAAACTCAGGCAGCTGAATTTACCTTTATTATATTCTTTTTCCAAATCTGTATCGCGAAGCACATGCAGTAGATGAAATTTCACACCATCGGTCCCCGCATTCTGTGCGGTAATGGTGGTATTTACTGCATCGATTTCGGTTTCATTAGGCAAACCTATTATAATATGTGTTACTACATTTATATTAGCCGATTTCAATCTTTTAAGCGCATCAAAATACTCCTTGTTTTGATAGCCGCGCCTTATATACTTTGCAGTTTCTTCGTTTGAAGTCTGGAAACCGAGTTCTACCGTTACAGGTTTTATAAAGTTGATTTCTTTCAATAACCTGACAGTCTCCGACGGTAAACAGTCCGGTCTTGTAGCAACCGATAAGCCTACGATGTATTCGGGTAAAATTGCGGCTCTGTAAAGTTTTTCCAATCTTTCTAAGCTTCCATATGTATTTGAAAAAGATTGAAAATAGGCGATATATTTACCACTTTTTGTTTTATTTTCTACTTTTCTTTTTGCTTCTTCGAGTTGTGAAATAATATCATCGCCAGAAGCTGCAAATTCTCCGCCACCGTATTTCGAACAAAATATACAACCGCCTTTTCCTTTTGTACCATCTCGATTAGGACAGGTAAACCCTGCATCTATTGACAGTTTATATACCTTACATCCGAATTTATCTTTATAATATTCGTTAGCCGTTTTATACATTGTTCTGCCCTTTCCTAACTGACTTTTTATTAAAACCATCTTGTAATATTTTATAATACCCACCAAACTCTGTCAATTAAATTCACAGATAAAAAAAGCACCCAAAAGTTTGAACTGCCCCAATTTGTGCGGACAGTACAAAAAAGCACCTTATGGTAGTTAAAATTAAATTTTAAGCAACAAACTGACTTCGTTTTTCAAATGGGGTCAGTTTTGTTTTAAGTTGAATGCGCTGATAGTTGTAGAAATAGATATATTCACCTATGAGGAGGCGCGCCTCCTCATAGGTCTGAAGTTTTACTCGGTAGATGCATTCTGTTTTGAGTATGGAAAAGAAATTTTCAGCTAAAGCATTGTCATACGGATTACCACGCCTTGACATTGACGGTGTAATGTTGTATTCTTGAGTTAGCTTAAAATACCCGTGGGATGTGTATTGAAAGCCTTGGTCACTGTGGAGCTGCAACTCTGCGGTGACCTTCTCTTTTTTCTTAGCTTCTTTAATTGTACTCAAAACAAGATTGACATTCTGTTCGGTGCCGGTCTTGTAGGCAACGATGCTGTTGTCGTATAAATCCCTAATGATCGAGAGATACAACACTCCTTGCTTTGTGTGTATGTATGAAATGTCGGTAACCCACTTTTGGTTTGGCCTTTGGGCAGAGAAATCTCTGTTTAACAGATTGGGATATTTGTGCAGATATTCTCCATAATTACGGTATTTCTTTCGTCTGATCGCCGACAATAACCCATATTTCTGCATTACTCTGAGTACCGTCTTGGGATTTCGGTATATATTATGTTCCTCAAGCCACATATGCACTCTGCGGTATCCGTAGGTCTTACCGCACTCATCCTGGCATTCCCGTATTTTTTCAGCCAGCGGTTGATCCCATGCAGGTATATCCATTCTTTTAACATAGTCATAATATCCACTTCTTGATACTTTGAAGAATCTGCACATTTCACTAATTGAATATTTATCTTTATGACGGTATATTACCATATATTTTACGCTTGTCCTCACTTCCTTTCGGTGAGCGAGAGAAAATCCCGCAATAATTCATTTTCCATTTCTAACGATTTAATTTTTGCTTCTTTACAAGCAAGGATATATTTCAGTTCGGCAACCTTATCTTGTTCAGTTACTATGTAATCTTTCGGCGGTCTTCCTTTGCGTTTTAATGCTATTCCTGCTTCAAGTTTTCTTTGTTTGGTGTTATATCTTGTGATGAAATTGTGCACTTGTTTATATGTGAATCCAAACTTTTCTCCAATTGCTTTCAGCGTGTGCCCTTGTGATTTTAATTCCAATATTTCTTTTTCATAGTTTTGAATGTGATGATATTCTCTTGGCATGCAAAATCCCCCTATGGTATTTTCTTCTATTCTACCATAGGGGGCTCTTTTTTTCTATTGTCCGTTTTTACTGGACTTGTACATTTACGTTCGGTGCTTTTTATTTAGAATTCAAATTGTTCAAATATTAATGTATAGCCTTCGTTTTCCAAAACTTCGGCGGTTTTCCTATCAGTGATGGTCCAGGCAAAAATTGGCATCTTCCAAAGATTTTTGCAGACCTTTATCTGAATACCCATTCGGTCGGAATCCTTTACCGCAATAAAATCGGGGCGGTTTAAAAAGTTTAAGAAAAGCGGTGTCAAAAGAAGTCTTGTGAAAAAAGACAGATTTTCATCTTGCTTTATAAAATTTTGGGTGAGTTGCCCACGAACGATATGCGGCGCGTGATTTTTAAGCCATAAAATACTTCTCGGGTCAAAGGACTCTATACAGTAGTCTCCCTTATAACCCTTTAGCTCTTCCACTGTAGCCTTGGTCAATGCCGCTACATTACCCTGTGTCTTAATCTCTATGAGTAGCGGTACCTTACCATCTACGAGTTTTAAAACATCAGAAAAAAGCGGTATTGTCTCTTCCGTTCCTTCAAGATTAAAAGCCTTTAAATCCGCCGTTGCAAGTTCTTCTATTGTAATATCGGTATCCGCAGTTCTCTTAAGGTTTGAATCGTGTATTACCGCCAGGCGACCATCCGCCATTAAATGAACATCAAGTTCTATTCCGTACCCCTTTTCTACCGCCAACCGAAACGCCGCCATACTGTTTTCGGGTACAGTAGGCTTTTTATGCAGACCGCGGTGGGCATACCGCACTTTTAAAAATTTTTCTGTATCCTTGTTCCCCAGTCTTCCCTTTAATGACAAAATATAAAATAAGGAAAACAGAACAATAACTATTAGAAAAATCAGTAAAAATTTCATCCGTTAGTCTCCCACATCAAAACTTTCGAGTCCGCGTTTTACTTCCATCTTGCTATCTCCGTGTTTTACAAAGCACATTGTGATAAATGAAAGCGCTACAAATATAGCCGAGTACAAGAAAAGTATCTTGTAACTTATATTTTCGAGTAAGTAACCTGCAATTATAGGTGTTACTATTTGCGCCGCCATACTGAATGTATAATAATATCCCGTAAATTTGCCTATATCGGCGCCCTTGCACATTTCCACAACCATTGGGAAAGAGTTTACATTTATTGATGCCCAGGCAACACCTACAAGTATAAATATCACATAGAGCACCGGATTAAACTGACTGTACAAAATACTGAATATATAACCTGCCGCAAAGCAGACTGCCAAAAGGGCGACACCGAACTGTATAACCTTTTTTCTACCGAGTTTACTCGAAACGATACCGACAGGTATATAACTTACTATAGCTCCCGCCATAGCAACGGTTAAACAAAGGGATGCCGTACCGATTTCCATACTCCACACAGTTTTAGCAAAACTTGTAAACCAGGTTGTAATTCCGTTGTAGCCTATATACCAAAGCGCTACCGAGAGCAGTAAGAATATAAGACTGCGTTTTACAGGCTTTGACATAACTGCCTTACCAGCATCTACTTGTTCTTCTACATTATCATCGGGCAAATCTTTTTCAATTTCTTCGCGTTCACGAGTTAACTTAGGCTCGTTAACAAAGAACATTACAATAAGCACCGACAACAGCATAATACCGCCGACAATAAAAAATAACGGCATATAGTTAATATGCAAAAGTCCATCAGTTTTAGAAGCCGGATAAAGAACGGCAGTTACAATCAAATAAAGAATTCCGCCCACTGCACCCATAAGATTTATAATGGCGTTACCCTTACTTCTGAGCGGTTTAGGTGTGACATCGGGCATGAGAGCTACTGCAGGACTTCTGAAAGTACCCATAGCTACCAATAAGAGCCCTAACAATATAATAAATGTAATTATCTTATTGTTGTCAGGCGCGGCGAAAAAGCTATTATCAATAATAGGCAGCCATACCATTAAGGCAACTGCCGCTATTGTACCGAAAAGAATAAACGGCCGGCGTTTGCCGAGTCTTGAATTTGTGCGGTCTGAAATCCCGCCGAAAAGCGGTAAAAGAAACAGCGCCAACACATTATCTGCAGACATAATATAACCCGCAACCGATTCGGGCATATTAAATGTCTCTGTCAGCATTTTCGGGATAAGTCCGTCATACATTTGCCAGAAAGCACTGATTGCAAGGAATGCGAAGCCTACAAGGACGGTTCTTTTTGTGTTTAGTTTCATTTTTTTATCCTACTATACTTTCAATTTTTTCCAATGCGGAAAGTATAACCTTATCCATATCATAATATTTATATTCACCGAGTCGACCACCGAATATTACATTCTGCTCATTTTCGGCTAACTTTTTATATTCTTCGTAAAGTTTGCCGTTTTTATCATCGTTTACAGGATAGTATGGCTCATCGCCCAACTTCCATTCCGCCGAATATTCGCGGCTGATAACGGTTTTGGGTTGTGTGCCGAACTCAAAATGCTTATGCTCAATAATTCTCGTGTAGGGTGTGTCGCCATCGGTATAATTAACTACCGCATTACCCTGATAATTTTCTGTGTCTATTATTTCGGTTTCAAAACGGACACTGCGATACTCTAAGTTACCCTTACAGAAGCCGAAATACTCATCAATAGGAC
>JAZNUZ010000113.1:0-3917 GCA_045592605.1 Acutalibacteraceae bacterium | reverse complement strand
GGCGGAGTAGTTACTTTTAAAAATGCAAAAAAAATTTGCGAAGTCGTTAAGGAAATCCCGACTGAACGAATTCTACTTGAAACAGATGCTCCGTATATGTCCCCCGAGCCGTATCGCGGTAAATTAAATAATTCTGCTTATATCAGTTTTATTGCCGAAAAAATTTCGGAAATAAAAAATATCGATAATAATAAAATTCTGGAAATTACTACAAATAACGCCAAGTGTCTTTTTAACCTTAAATGATGAATAAATCACCCCGTTTTCGCTAACAATAATTGCGGAAGCGGGGTGATTTCACATGGAAAACAACAATAATTTTAATAACAAAAATAACAATAATAACAACAACAGCAACAACAACAGCAACAATAATTATAACGACAACAAGCAGAAAAAAGACCAAAACAAAAAGAACGATAGTAACAATCAGGACAAAAACAGACAGAACGACCAGAACAGAAACAACAATAACAATTACTAATCAAAGCAAGAAAGAGCACACCTTTGGTGTGCTCTTTCTTTATAATACTTTAGATAAAAAGTCTTTTAATCTATCGCATTTCGGATTACTGAAAAATTCGGCGGGTGCCGCTTCTTCCATAATTATACCTTCATCAATAAACAGTACCCTATCTGCTACTTCACGCGCAAAACCCATTTCGTGAGTTACTACAACCATTGTCATGCCATCTCGAGCAAGGCCTTTCATTACTTCGAGCACTTCCCCTACCATTTCCGGATCCAACGCGCTTGTAGGCTCGTCAAAAAGCAACATTTCAGGTTCCATACAAAGCGCCCTTACTATTGCAACACGTTGTTTTTGTCCGCCGGATAACTGTGATGGATAGGCATCAGCCCTATCAGCGAGTCCTACCCTTTCTAAGAGTTCCATCGCTCTTTTTTCGGCTTCTTCTTTAGACTTGCCAAGAAGGGTTATAGGTGCTTTGGTCATATTTTGAAGTACTGTCATATGGGGGAACAAATTAAATTGTTGGAAAACCATACCCATTTTCTGACGGTGCAAATTAATATTTGCCTTTTTATCGGTAATGTCCATATCATTAAAGAAAATCTTACCGCCCGTTGGCTCTTCAAGTCGGTTAAGGCAACGTAAAAACGTCGATTTGCCCGAACCCGATGCGCCTATAATTACGACAACTTCACCGCGCTTAATCCCGGTATTAATCCCTTTAAGCACTTCCACCTTGCCAAACGATTTTTTTAACTCTTCAACCTTAATTATTGTATCATTAGTGGTCACTCTTACGCAACCTCCTCTCAAGTAATCCTACAAGCCATGAGAGAATTACAACCATTATAAGATAAATAACCGCAACGCTTATTAACGGTATAAAATATGAGAATGTACGACCTGCTATTGTATTACCCGCTTTTGTAAGGTCGGTAACGCCTACGTAACCTGCAACCGAAGTCTCCTTTAGTAAAGCGATAAATTCATTACAAAGTGTCGGTAAGACAACCTTGAACATTTGCGGTAATACTATGTACCACATTGTCTGGAAATAGTTGAAACCAAGACTGCGACCCGCTTCAAACTGACCATTGTCAACCGACATAATACCCGCACGGAATATCTCGGCAACATATGCACCCGAGTTTACACCGAATGCAAAAATTGCAACTGGAACACCGTTATCCGCCGATGCAAAAACTATGAAGTAACATATCATAAGTTGTACTACAACAGGGGTACCACGTGCAACGGTCAAATAGAATTTACAAATTCCGTTAAGAAATGCAAGTATATAATATCCTATACCGCCGCGAAGTTGTAATGTTTCTTTATTCTTATCGAATGAAGTGCGGATTGCCGCAACAACTATACCGATTACAACACCTATAGCCAGAGCACCAAGCGTTATAATAAAGGTGTTTTTTAAACCTTGCACTATAAACTTATATCGGTCGCCCTCTATCATAACATGATGAAATTCGGTATATAGTTCAACAAAAAAAGTGGATATAGTACTCCAAACAGAGTTAAACCACGTTAAAATACTGTTAAGCAATTTTTAAGTTTCCTTTCTCTAAAACTCAAAAAACAGGGCGGAAAAAATCCGCCCTGATACTTGTGCGAAATTTAATTATTCTTTGGGAAGATAATAGGGGTCAAGGTCTTCTGTTTTGGTGATTTTTCCATCTTCCTTAACAATAACTACCTGAATACCTGTAGCGTAAGAAGATGAAAAATCAACCTTTTCAAGTCTCTCATCTGTAACGGTCATACCAGCCATACCCATTGAGTATTTACCAGTCTGAACGCCAGGAATGATAGAGTCGAATGCAACGTTTTCGATTATAAGGTCATAACCGAGTTTGTCAGCGATAATCTTAGCAACTTCTACGTCAATACCATAGTACTTATCGCCATCTATATACTCATAGGGCGGGAATTCAGCATTTGTAGCCATTACAAGATTAGGTTTGTCAGTATCAACTGCTGCTACCGGTACACCAACAAGCGCTTCACCTGTAGCATTGATGTACTTATCAACAATCTTCTTAATTGAACCGTCTGCGATAAGAGTAATAAGAGCAGCGTTAACATCAGTTTTCAAAGTGCTACCCTTCTGGAAGCAGATAGCATAATCTTCGATTGCATATTCTGTCTCAAGAATTTTAAGGCCGGTATTTGCTGCTACATAAGATTTAGCAGGTTCGTTATCGATAATAACGCAATCAACCTTGCCGCTCTTAAGAGCTTCGACTGCCAAAGCGCCGTTATCATAACGGGTAACTGCATCTTCACCAAAGTCGCCTGATGCATAGATATCACCTGTAGTTGTGGTCTGTACACCAATTTTAATAGTGTCCTTTTCAGAGCCGCAACCTGCAAACAAACAGGTAATCATAAGTAATGCTAATACAAGTGCTAATACTTTTTTCATTTATTTTTCCTCCAAAAATTAATTTTGTGAATATACTATACCACCAAAACAATAAAAATGCAAGTGTTTTTACATATTTTTTTAATTTTTATGAAAAATATGCAATTTTATTCGATTTTATTTCATATTTATGCATTTTAGTTGCATATTTTTGTGTTTTACCCGTTTTTAAACGACAAAATCCCCCTTGATAATGAATTATAATTATGGTATATTATTCTTGAGTGAATATAAGGGGGGATTTTCGGTGGAAAACACAAAGACAATTACTACTAACAAAAAGGCATTTCACGAATATTTTGTAGTTGAAAGTTTTGAAGCCGGAATTTCTCTTTACGGCACAGAAATAAAGTCAATACGCGGCGGCGCGGTTAATCTTAAGGATGCCTGGTGCAGTGTTGATGATGGCGAACTAATTATTAAGCAAATGCACATAAGTCCTTATGAACAGGGCAACATATTTAACAAGGACCCTATAAGGCCGCGAAAACTGCTTATGCACAAGCGCGAAATAATAAGACTCGGCTCACTCGTTCAGCAACAAGGACTGACACTCGTTCCCCTATCTATTTATTTTAAGGGGTCCCTTGTTAAAGTACAGGTGGGTTTATGTAAAGGTAAAAAATTGTACGATAAACGTGCCGTAGCCGCAAAACGCGATGCTGACCGCGATATTGCAAGAGCAATAAAAGAACAAAACCAATAACTTACTTGTTACTTTTTCACTCTTACCTATTACTTTTTACTTCAAACATGGGGGCGTAAAGGTTTCGACAGGGATTTTGAACCAAAATAAGCGAGTAGCGGTGCGGAACCGCTTTAAAATCCGCAAACTTAAAATTAACTGACAACAATAAAGTTGCATTAGCTGCCTAATTTAGGCGGCCGTCTGACCGAAAAGTACCGCGAGTTCGGAAGGGCGTCGATTAGCGGTGAATGTGAATACCTGAGAGTCCTGTAGGGTATCACGGCTTAAAGGACTACTGAGTATGACTGTTTGATGCT
>JAZNUZ010000112.1:0-1883 GCA_045592605.1 Acutalibacteraceae bacterium | reverse complement strand
CGAGACTTTGGCAGTCCGCACCACCTATCGCGGTGGTGCGGCTGCGTCGCCGAACATTTTTGCCAAAGGCAAAAATAGTTTTCATCTGATGCTCACATTTCGGCAAAAACAAAAAGCACCCAGTAGGGTGCTTTTTGTTTTTGGCGGAGATGGAGAGATTCGAACTCTCGAACTGCGGTTAACAGTTACACGATTTCCAATCGTGCGCGCTCGACCAGCTACGCGACATCTCCATAAATGGTCACTTGACTATTATACAGACAGATGACCAAAAAATCAAGTATTTTATTATTTTACCGAAGAAATAAATTTTTTGAATGCCAAAATGCCCCTTTCATCGCGTTTATAAACCCCCGCATGTTCAAGCACCTTAGCGAAAACCTTACCAGTTTCGTACTGTAAAATTTCCTCTACATTATCACTATTAATATCGGTGTATTTATTCTTTATTTCTTCCGCCCAATCGGCATGAATTTTAAGTGTTTCATCCGCTTTTATGTCTCTGCCTTCGAGTATGGCAGCACCTAAATCTGCCAATTCTTTTTTAAGACGCGCCGGTAATACCGCGAGTCCCATAACTTCGATAAGGCCTATGTTTTCTTTCTTTATATGATGAAGTTCCTTATGCGGATGGTATACTCCCATAGGATGCTCATCGGTTGTGATATTATTTCTTAAAACAAGGTCCATTTCAAACTTACCATCGCGGAATCTTGCGATGGGTGTGATGGTGTTATGTTTTTCGCCATCGGTTTCAGCAAAGATAAATGCATCTTCATCAGTATATCCGCGCCAAGCCGCTAAAATTTTACGCGACAAAGAGATAATATCATCGGTGTTTTCACTTCTTAGTCTTATAACCGACATCGGCCATTTTACAATACCTGCTTCTACATTTTCAAAGCCTTCAAACTTTACTTTATGTTCAATCGGCGCTTTGGCCATTGCAAAGGTATAGTTACCGCCTTGCAAATGGTCGTGGCTTAAAATCGAGCCGCCGACTATCGGTAAATCGGCATTTGAGCCAACAAAATAGTGCGGGAATAGTTTTACAAAATCGAGCAACTTTACAAAGGTATTGTCATCAATTTGCATTGGGGTATGCTGAGAGTTGAATACAATGCAATGCTCGTTATAATAAACATAGGGCGAATACTGGAACATCCAGTTCTGATTATTTATATTGATAGGCATAATACGGTGATTTTGACGGGCGGGAGAATTAAGCCGACCGGCATAACCTTCGTTTTCCTTGCAGAGCAGACACTTAGGATACCCCGACTGCGCCGCCGCTTTGGCAGCCGCGATTGCTTTGGGGTCCTTTTCAGGTTTTGAAAGATTAATTGTTATATCAAGCTCACCATACGGTGTGTCGCTCTTCCACTTAACATCCTTTTCAATTCTATATCGGCGGATATAATCGCTGTCGCAACTTAAATTATAAAAATAATCGGTTGCCGCTTTGGGTGACTCCTTATAAAAAGAATTAAACTTATCGGTGACAAAACTCGGGCGCGGTATCATAGCGCCCATAAGTCGTGTATCGAACAAATCTCTCTCTGTGATATTATCTTCTATAATGCCCTTTTCTACTGCAAAATCCAATAATTCCTTAAGAGTTGTTTCAAGACACACATCTGAAAATGCACATTCAGGCTCTTCATATTCTTGTATCCCCAAAATATCAATTATCTTATTTGTTATGTACACTTTATCCTGTTCTTCGAAAAGTTTCTTATCCAATCCGTAACGAATTAATTTTGCAATGCTACTATAAATCACCGATTTTTCCCCTTTTACTTAAGTCTACAAATAAATTATACTTAAGTTTCTTTTGAGTGTCAACAAGCCGTGCCAAAAATTTTTTAAAATTTATAAAAAAA
>JAZNUZ010000111.1:0-1665 GCA_045592605.1 Acutalibacteraceae bacterium | reverse complement strand
CGAAATACCTAATAAATCAGCCACCTGTTTTTGAGTTAATTCACTTTGACCGTTGAGACCAAATCTCATTTCTACAATTTGTTTTTCGCGTGGTATCAGTTGTTCAATAAGGTCTGTTAACAGATTTTTTTCGTCTTCTTGCTCGATACCCCTGCAAATTTCGTCTTCTTCGCTTCCTAAGACATCAGAAAGCAGTAACTCGTTTCCATCCCAGTCAATATTTAAGGGCTCGTCAAGCGAAATTTCGGCTTTTTGAGAAGCGTTTTTTCTAAGATGCATTAAAATTTCGTTTTCAATACAACGTGAAGCATATGTAGCAAGTTTTATGTTTTTCTCAGGACAAAATGTATTAACGGCTTTTATTAACCCTATTGTACCTATTGAAATAAGATCCTCAACATTGGTAGTGTTAGAGTCGAATTTACGCGCTATATAAACAACAAGCCGTAGGTTATGAATAATTAATTTTTCTTTTACATATTCGTTACGGGTTTCAAAATAAGATAGCAATTCTTGTTCTTCTTCAACGCTTAAAGGCGGCGGCAAAGTTTGCGGTCCATTAATATAATAATAACTTTTTCTGATTTTAAATTTATATAATAGCTTAATTATTATGTTTTTAATTTTGCCAAGCACCTTGTTTTACCTCAATTTCATAAGAATTTCAGAGTTTAAAATCGCATCGAAGTCTTCGCTGAAGTTTGATTTAGAGACTACTGCAATCGGATTTCGGAAATTTAAAACTTCCCCATCGACCATTACTTCCATAAAATCACAGCGTATACCTTCTAATATATTCTCACCTGTTACGGTTTTACAGGGTAAAATTCTGTATCTTATAGGATATTTTTGCAAAATACTCCTACCGCCACAAATTTTCTTTATTTCTTTTTCGGATATTGTTATAGTTTCGCTTTTTCCAAAAATATCTTGTAAGGAGTTCCCGGTATCTATAATTGCATTTAGTTTCAGGACTTTTTCATCAATATATAAACTAACTTTGCATTTTTTGGCGCTTATCGCTTCCCTTTTAACGAACGAACTTATTACAGTTATCAAAATATAGATAACTGCTGTTAAAATTATTAAATATGTAACCGATATATCAAAGTAAACTGTAGAGTTGTTTATCAGTATGTTTTGTGGTTTAAAAAAGTACCACACACTAAATATTATCCCGGCAAAAGTATAAGTCAGAGAAAATAAAACAAAAATATTTCTAAAAAAAACTTTGATTTTAATATATCCAAATGCTATTAAAACGATTACGGTTGCACTGATTAATTTATAGAGAATATCGAAGAATCTGTTAATTGATGGTAATAGAATTATTAAAGAACATAATCCACCGAAAACTGAGCCGATAATTAATCGTATTGATTTGTTTTGCATGGAATTGAACTTTGCGGTAAGAATTAATAACACAGCGGTAATAAATATGTTAATTACAATCAAAACATCTGCATAAATAACCATATAAATTACACCACCCAAAAAGTATTATACCGCACGTTAAATAGAAAATTTGTCGAATAAAAAATCCGTACAAATTAATGTACGGATTTTTTTGTATAACGAAAACCACGCGATAGTCGCGTGGTTCAAAAGAGGTTAACCGATGAACAAAACAAAATCCTCCATATGTGTTAAAATAGTAGCGACCTG
>JAZNUZ010000110.1:0-2125 GCA_045592605.1 Acutalibacteraceae bacterium | reverse complement strand
GTGGTTATACGTTCCATTGTATCAGGACGTCTGTTGTTTTCCATATTACTTTCCCCCCGTATTAGTTAGTATAGTTGTCAAAGTATCCTTGCACCAGAACTACAGGTGTACCTTTGTCACCCGAACCGCTTGTCAGGTCACAAAGGGAACCGATAAGGTCTGTAAGTTGTCTGGGGGTAGTACCCTGAGCCGCCATATTACCAACAAGACTGCTGCCATCCTTGGCTTTAATACTGTCAGAAATAGCCTTCTTAAGTTCTTCACCCGATAAATCTTTAAAATCGTTATCGGCGAGATATTTAAGTTTAAGCTCGTTAGGTGTACCGATAAGTCCATCTGTGAAAGCAGGGGAGACATCGGGGTCTGCAAGTTCCCAAATCTTGCCTTGCGGGTCTTTGAATGCGCCGTCGCCGTAAACCATAACTTCTACATTTTTACCGGTAGCATCTTTAATACGTTTCTGAATATCGAGAACCAAATCTTTACATTCTCTCGGGAAAAGTTTAATCTTATCTTCTGTGGATTTATTAGAGCCGAGAAGACCGTATTTTTCATTACAACCGCTGCCGTTGACAGAAGAAGTCAAAATTTCATCGAGACCGCATACTATTTTAGCACCCGCCGCTTTTAAAAGGCGCTTTGTACGCGCTCTTGTATGAATGTCGCAGTTGAGAACACAATCGGTATAGTCAAGTATAGCTTTTGCCTGGTTGGCAAAAATAATTTCAACATCGCAACCGCATTCTTTAATAAGATTTTCGTAGTATGCAACATAGTCAACACCTGTAAATTTAAGCGGATGAACACCGAAAACTTCGCGATAACGCTCGAGAGACAATACATCAGAGTGCGGGTTAATACCTGCTTCATCAATCTTGTCCCAGTCTGCAAGTTCATTACCAACTTCATCAGATGGGTAGGAAAGCATCAAAACGATTTTCTTAGCGCCTTTAGCAATACCGCGCAGACAAATTGCGAAACGGTTACGCGAGAGTATAGGGAAGATAACGCCGATAGTTTCACCACCGAGTTTAGCCTTTACATCAGCTGCGATATCATCTACAGATGCGTAGTTACCCTGAGAACGAGCAACTATAGATTCTGTAATGGAGATAACGTCCTTATCTCTTAATTCAAAACCTTCACATTCTGCAGCTTCCAAAACACTGTTTGCCACTATTTCTGCGAGATTGTCGCCTTGGCGGATAATGGGGCATCTTATGCCACGGGAAACTGTACCTACTTTGCGTTCTTTAACGTCCATTATTTATTGGTCCCTTCATAAATAGAATATAATCACCCAAATATATGGGAATTAGTCAAAAAGCGGGGTTGAAAAATATCTTTCTGCGGTGTCGGGCAGAACGGTTACAACCGTTTTGCCTTTGCCGAGTTTTTTAGCCAAACGAATTGCGGCGGCGACATTGGTACCGCTGCTGATACCGCACATAATACCTTCCTTAGCCGCAAGAGCTTTGGCGGTGTTCATGGCTTCATCATCATCTATAATGCAAACATCATCATATATATTTTGATTAAGAATATCGGGAATTATACCATCGCCGATGCCCATTTGCATATGCGTACCGATAGAACCACCCGAAAGTATAGCGGCATTCTTCGGCTCAACCGCCCAGATGAGCATATCGGGGTTTTTGTTTTTTAAAGCTTCGCCGATACCTGTTATTGTACCGCCGGTTCCAATACCCGAACAGAAACCATCGATACTGCCGTTCACTGCATCTAAAATTTCCTTTGCGGTAACCGAGCGCTGAACTGCAGGGTTTGCAGGATTTTCAAACTGTTGCGGAACAAATACATTCGGGTCTTCGCGTTTCATTTTAAGCGCAAGATTCAAGCACTCTTCAATACAAAGACCAATGTTTCCCGCATCGTGAACCAGAATTACTTCTGCGCCGTAGTGGTTGACTAACTTTCGGCGTTCTTCACTGACCGAATCGGGCATAATGATTTTAACCTTGTATCCCTTTACCGCGCCGACAAGCGCAAGACCTATACCCTGGTTGCCACTGGTAGGCTCAACGATAATAGAATCTTTATTTAAAAGGTTTTGTCTTTCGGCTTCGCAAATCATATTATAAGCAGTGCGGGTCTTTATTGAGCC
>JAZNUZ010000109.1:0-2556 GCA_045592605.1 Acutalibacteraceae bacterium | reverse complement strand
AAAACGGATATGAAGCAATGCTTAGCGGTCTTGGCGGAGTCACTCTTAACGATAAAATTACCATAAAAGAATATATTTATGATATGGACTTGTGCATGGCGGCGGCCGACCTTGTTATTTGCCGCGCGGGAGCTATCACACTCAGTGAATTACAGGTCTGCGGTAAGGCTTCAATCCTTATCCCGTCTCCATATGTTGCCGAAAATCATCAGTATCATAATGCTATGACACTTAAAAATGTCGGCGCGGCAGAAGTAATAGAAGAGAAAGATTTATCCGGTGATGCTCTTATTAATGCTGTAAAGTGCCTTACGGGTAATGCCGATGAACTAAAAGTAATGTCCGAAAAGGCAAAACAGTCGGCAATTTTTGATGCTAATGAGCGCATTTATAACGAAATAATTAAGTTGTACGGCAAAAGACACTAACACTTTTTAATACTTCACATAAAATAGAGTGTAGTAATTTTTTATGTGGGGTATTCTTATGGCTAAGATATACATAAATGGCGGAAAAAGGTTGAACGGAGAACTAAGTATCCACGGCGCTAAGAATAGCGCACTCCCGATTCTTGCAGCAACGCTTTTGTGTTCGGGAGAAAGTATTTTACATAACTGTCCGCGCCTTTCCGATGTCGATGTGTCTATAAAAATATTAAAAAGTTTAGGTTGTGTTTGTACGCGCGATGGTGAAACGGTAACCGTTAACGCAAAAGAAGTTGCAGGGAACGAAATACCCGATAATCTTATGCGGGAAATGCGTTCTTCGATAGTGTTTCTGGGCGCTATTATCGGCCGTACCAAAAGTGCATTGGTTAGTAGCCCGGGTGGTTGTGAATTAGGACCGAGACCTATCGATATACATATTGCGGCACTCGAACAATTAGGCGTACAAATCACCGAAGACCACGGTTATCTTAAATGCGGTGTTCCCGAGAGTTTGAAGGGTACTGAAATTAATTTGTCGTTCCCAAGTGTTGGTGCCACCGAGAATATTATTCTGGCGGCGGCTTTATCGGAAGGCACAACGGTTATACATAATGCCGCAAGGGAGCCCGAAATAAGCGACCTTGCCGATTTCTTAAATTCGGCAGGGGCCAAGATTTACGGCGCGGGTTCGGATAAAATTGTCATAAACGGCGTAAAAAAACTCGGCGGTGCCGAGCATACAGTAATACCCGATAGAATTGTTACGGCGACTTATATAGCCGCAGCAGCAGTAACTGGCGGAGATTTGGTATTAAAAAATATAATGCCTTCGCATCAGGTGGCATTGCTTAACATTTTTCGGCAAAGCGGTTGTGAAATCGCGCCGCATAGTAATTATCTGAGAATCAGGTCGGTATCAAGGCCAAAACGAATTCCAACAATAAGGACAATGGTTTACCCGGGTTTTCCGACAGATGCGGGACCACCTGTAATGGCTATGATGTGCGTAGCGAATGGCACAACAGTTTTTGTAGAAAACATTTTTCAGAATAGATTTAAGTATATTGATGAGCTCAAAAGATTAGGTGCTAATATAAAAACACAGGGTAATGTAGCGGTTATTGAAGGCACAAAAAAACTTTCGGGCGCGGCTACCGAATGTACCGATTTGCGCGGAGGCGCGGCATTGGTTGTGGCGGGGTTGGCGGCAGAAGGCACTACCGAGATAGATAAGATTTTTCATATCGACCGCGGTTATCAGGATATCGAAAAAAACTTGTATGCATTAGGTGCAGACATAAAAAGGGAATGAAATAATGGAAATTAGTGAAAAAAAGAAAATTTTATCCCGTGAAGAATTACAGATGAAAAAACGCCGCCGCGCTAAAGCGCGCGCGGCTGTTATTACTGTTTTTATTTTGCTTTTAGTTATCGTCATAGTAACGGTTTTATTAAAAACCGTTTTGTTTCCAATAAGTAATATAACGGTAGAAGGAAATAAAACAGTATCCGCACAGGATATAATCAGTTCTTCTGGCATTGAAATAGGGGACAGGCTGTTTTCGGTATCGGCTCACAAACTTAATAAATCACTCACTGTTAAACAACCTTACATAAAAAGCGTGAAAATTAAATATCCGTCATTTAAGGAAATCAAATTATTGGTAACCGAGACAAATGAAACTTTTTGCTATCAAAACGGCTCAAAATTTTTTATAACAGACATTGAAAATAAGGTTTTACGCGAGAGCTCTCAAATACCCGATGACATAACAGTTGTCAGACCTAAGAATGAAATTTCCGCGCAAATAGGTTATAAATTGAGTGTCGATGACTTTGAGACTGTATCCAATATTTATGAATTTTTAGAAGGTGAGAATATATCGGTTAACGAACTGGATATAAGCAATATTTCATTCATTTCGTTAAAGATAAAAGGAAGATTTATTGTCAATCTGGGCTCGGTTTCCGAACTCCAAGGAAAACTTGAACACTTAAAGGCAATGCTACCCGAAATCGATTCGAAAAACGGAGCTGATATTACAGGGGAAATCGACCTAAGCTCGTGGAGTACATCAAAAAGAGAAGGCTTTTTTAAGCCTAAAACTATTAATTAGTAATATTTTTA
>JAZNUZ010000108.1:0-5950 GCA_045592605.1 Acutalibacteraceae bacterium | reverse complement strand
CTTTTAGATGGTGATGCAAAACTCGCGAACATAAGTGTTGTCCGTGAGATTTCTAATTTGAAAAATCACTATTCAAGCGGACATATATACTTTTCTCTGAAAGATAACGATGCTTTAATACGTTGCATTATGTTTAAGATGAATGCTGTCCGTAATGATTTTTCTTTAAAAGATGGCGATAAAGTTATCTGTTCGGGCAATGTAACTTTATACGAAAAAGACGGTCAGTTTCAGTTTATCGCCGAAAGGATTATGCCGTACGGAATGGGCGACCTGTTCGAAAAATTCAATTTAATCAAAGAACGCTTGAGTTCTGAAGGGTTATTTAAAAGTGAATTTAAAAGAATGTTACCCAAATTCCCTAAAAATATTGCAGTTGTTACTTCTGATTCAGGCGCGGCTTTACAAGACATTATCAACGTTATTTCCAGGCGATATCCGATATGTAAATTAACAGTTTATCCTGTATTGGTTCAAGGCATAAACGCACCTGATTCAATAATTAAAATGTTAAGAATGATATCGCGTGATAATTCTGCAGATGTAATTATACTTGGTCGCGGCGGTGGCTCTATAGAAGATTTATGGGCGTTTAATGATGAGAAATTGGCGCGTACAATATTTGATTTAACAATTCCGGTTGTTTCGGCAGTAGGTCATGAAACCGATTTTACAATTTGCGATTTTGTTGCGGATATGCGCGCACCGACACCATCTGCTGCAGCAGAAATGGTCGTACCTGATATTAAGGAATTATATGACTGTTTATACTACTACACCGAAAGATTAAAAAGTAGTTTAAGCTTAAAATATTCCACTAAAAAATTTGAATATGTTAAATTATCTCAGTCATTTTATAAAGCAAGTGCAGATAAAGTGATTTTTAAAAGACAACAGACTATTGATGCGTTATCATCGAAAATGGTGATGCTCTTAAGAGAAAAACTTTCCAATATCAATTTGAGATTTAATAGGGCAGTTACTGCGCTTGATGCGGTCAGTCCGTTAAAAACACTTACCCGCGGTTTTGCAGTTGTACAGAAGGACGACAAACAAATAACAAGTGTAATTGATGTTAAAACAGATGATACTGTAAAAGTAATTTTAAAAGATGGTACATTTAGCGCCATTGTAACTGAACAAAATAAGGAGTAGCCTATGTCAACCGAATTAAATTTCGAAATGTCTCTGTCGGAGCTTGAAAGTATTGTAAAAAAACTCGAAAGTGATGAATGCTCACTCGAAGAGTCAATAAAACTTTTTGAAAACGGAATGGAAATCACCAAGAAATGTTCCGAATATTTAAACAATGCTAAACTAAAAATTGAGACTCTTACAAATCTGGGAGAATAAAGTATGTATAACTTTTCTGATAAACTTAAATATTATGCAGAAATTATAAATAATGAGTTCGATTCATCGATAATTTGTAACCGCGATGGTTATAAAAAGGTACGCGAAGCAATGTTGTATTCCTTGAAAATTGGCGGTAAACGTATCAGACCTATAATTCTTCTTGAGTTCTACAAACTTTGCGGAAAAGATGATAATAACGCAATCAAATTCGCTACAGCTCTTGAAATGATACATACTTATTCGTTGATACACGATGACTTGCCTTGTATGGATAATGATGATTTCAGACGTGGCAAACCGTCTTGTCATAAGGTGTATGGTGAAGGTTTAGCGGTTCTCGCGGGGGATGCATTACTTACCGAAGCTTTCACTGTTGCGTTGAAGACAAAAGGTGTTGCGGATAAGAATATTACAAAGGCTTTATCCGTTTTAGCTGAGTGTTCAGGAATTAACGGTATGATTGGCGGCCAGGTAATTGATACTGATGAAAGTAACGTTTTTTCAGACATTGATTCTCTCAAAAAAATGCATATTTTAAAGACAGGTGCATTAATTAAGTCTGCCGCTGTAATAGGTTGCATTTTGGCTGATGCGGAAGACAAAATTGTTCATGCAGAGAAATTCGCACAGAATATCGGTCTTGCTTTTCAAATTGTCGATGACATATTAGATGTTTGCGGTGATGAAAAAACATTAGGCAAACCAATTAACAGCGACCAGAAAAACAATAAAAACACGTTTGTTACGTTATTGGGACTTGATGAATGTAAAAAACTTGTCAGCAAACTTACCGCTGATGCAGTTAATGAGTTAAAATTTTTTGATGGGGACACAAGCTTTTTAACGGAATTAGCATTATATTTAGCTAACCGTAAATTTTAGGAGAAATTAAAATTGGAATATAAGTTTTTAAACAAAATATCATCACCGGATGATGTAAAAAAACTTAATATTAAGGAATTATCCGTACTGTGTAATGAAATCAGAGATTGTATGGTAGATACGATTTCGCACAATGGCGGTCATTTGGCATCAAATTTAGGAGTAGTAGAACTTACAGTAGCGCTGCACAAGGTTTTTGATTCGCCGAAAGATTCAATTCTCTTTGATGTCGGACATCAAAGTTATGTCCATAAGTTGCTTACAGGCCGTTTTGATAAGTTTTCTACCATCAGACAAAAAGATGGTCTTTCAGGTTTTATGCGACCTGATGAAAGCGAACACGACCCGTTTGTTACAGGACATAGCAGTAATTCTATCTCCGCTTCATATGGAATTTATAAAGCAAAAGCCCTTTCGGGTCAAGATGGATATGCAGTAACCGTTGTGGGCGATGGCGCGATGACAGGCGGTATGATTTATGAAGCGCTAAACAACGCAGGTTACGGTCATAGCAATTTTATTGTTGTGTTAAATGATAATAAGATGTCGATTTCCCGCAATGTTGGTAGTTTTGCGCGGCAGTTGACAATTTTGCGTTCTAAAAAATCTTATCATAAGTTCAAACGTAATTTAAAGAACTTGTTGAACAAAATTCCACTTGTAGGCGGAAAAATATCGGACAAGTTATTTAAGTCTAAAACTATGATTAAAAACGCAATTTATAAGAGTAATTTGTTTGAAAGTATGGGCTTTAACTACTTAGGTCCGGTTGATGGCCATAATTTAGATGCACTTATAAACATTTTTAATATTGCAAAAACCGAAAACAGACCTGTTTTTATTCATGCAATTACCACAAAAGGTAAAGGATATTCTCACGCAGAAAACTCTCCGCAAGACTATCACGGTGTTTCTGCTTTTGATATTGAACTTGGTACTACTGCTAACGGCAAACGCACTTTTTCGGATGTTTTTGGCGAGTCAATCTGCGATATTGCCGAAAATGATAAAAAAGTTTGCGCAATAACTGCCGCTATGACCGATGGTACAGGATTAAACCAATTTTCTAAAAGGTTCAGAAATCGATTTTTTGACGTAGGAATAGCCGAAGAACACGCTACAACTTTTTCGGCGGGACTTGCCATAAAAGGAATGAAACCTTATTTTGTTGTTTATTCATCTTTTTTACAACGCGCATATGACCAAATTATTCACGATGTAGCAACTATGAATTTACCGGTTCGTTTTTGTATAGACCGAGCAGGTATAGTAGGGGAAGACGGCGAAACCCACCAAGGTATATTCGATGTTGCGTTTTTAAGTACGGTACCCGGTATGACAATTTATTCACCCGCTTTTTATAACGAATTAAAGGTGATAATGAACAAATCCCTGTGTTTTGATAATCCGGTTGCTATCAGATATCCGCGCGGCGTAGAAAACACCGACATTGATTACAAAGTAACTGATAATGATTTTGATGTTTTTGGCGATGGTGAAAAAGTAATTATAACCTACGGAAGAATTTTTTCTAACGCCGTATTGGCTACGAAAAAAATAAATAATACTGCCGTAATTAAATTAAATAAAATTTATCCGTTGTCAAATGAGTTAATAGAAGTAGTTAAAAACTATAAAAAAGTTTACTTTTTTGAAGAGGGAATTAAAAAAGGCGGTATAGCCGAGCAACTCGCTTCCAAGCTGTTGGAAAACGGGGTAACGGTCGATTATAAAATACGTGCCATAGATAATGCCTTTGTGCCGAGCTCGGATATTGAAAGTGCCTTTAGAAAGTATGGGTTTGATACAGAATCAATGATAAATTTTTTGCAACAATAAAAGGAGAATTATTTTGTCAGAAAAAGTACGTTTAGATGTTGCTTTGGTGAATAACGGTTATGCCGAAAGCCGTGAAAAAGCAAAGGCGTATATTATGTCAGGTATTGTTTTTGTTAACAACCAAAAATGTGATAAAGCCGGACAAAATATCAAGCCTGATGATGTTGTGGAAGTTCGCGGTGCGACTCTTAAATATGTCAGTCGCGGCGGTTTGAAATTAGAAAAAGCAATCAATGAATTTGATATTGAATTAAACGGCAAAATATGTGCAGATATAGGTGCATCTACGGGTGGCTTTACCGACTGTATGCTTCAAAATTCTGCTATAAAAGTGTATGCAATCGATGTTGGATACGGACAACTGGCCTGGAAACTCCGTTGCGATGAACGTGTAATTAATCTTGAAAGAACTAATTTCCGTTATATTACCGAAGAACAAGTCCCTGAAAATCTTGATTTTGCATCGGTTGATGTTTCATTTATATCGCTCTACCATATTCTTCCGAAAATGAATGAATTACTTAAAGAGAGCGCTACCGCGGTTTGCCTTATTAAACCACAATTCGAAGCGGGTAAAGATAACGTAGGCAAAAAAGGTGTTGTCAGAGATAAAAACGTGCATTTAGATGTTATCAAAAAAGTTTGCAGTTACTTTGTTGATAACGGATTTTCACTATTAAACCTTACATTTTCACCCATAAAAGGTCCCGAAGGAAATATTGAGTATTTAGCTTACATAGAGAAAACGACCGATAAACCAAACATTTCGGAAAATATTAATGTTGAAGATGTGGTTGAAAAATCACATTCGGAATTACAAGGAGGATTAAATTGAAAGTAGGAGTTTTACCGAATCTTGACAAGCGCGGCGCTTCACAATGCGTAGAAAAGATGGGGAAAATTTTTAAGTCGCTTAATATAGAAGCATATCTTCCTGACAGTATTTGTGCTACCGATTATCATCACATACCGGAGCATCAAATTTATGAAACGGTCGATATTATAATTACCGTTGGTGGTGACGGTACGATTATACGCTTTGGTAAACTTGCGGCAAAGCATAATAAACCTGTGTTGGGGATAAATGCAGGAAGAATTGGCTTTTTAGCAAACATAGACCCAAATGAATTAGAGTTACTCGAAAAACTGAAGACGGGTGATTATACTGTCGAAGACAGAATGTTGCTTAATGCAAGTATTAAGGAAGACGGCAAGGAAATATACAGTCAGGTTGCTATGAACGATATAGTAATCACAAGCGGTTTTATGTCGAGAATTATTGATGTCAAAGCATACTTTAATGCAGATTGTGTATCATATCGCGCCGATGGTCTAATAATTGCAACACCGACCGGTTCAACTGCTTATTCGTTATCGGCGGGTGGTCCTATTGTTGACCCATTATGTGAAAATATATGTATTACACCGATTTGTTCCCATTCACTTTCGGCAAAACCTATCCTTTTGAATAAAAATTCGGTTGTAAAATTTAATGCAATGTCATTAAAAAAATCTGATGTATATTTGTCAATAGATGGCCGCAAGGGTCCTGTTATTAAACCCAGCACCGATATAATCGTAAGTAGAGCCGATTTTAACGTTAAACTTATACGACTCAATAATAAATCTTTTTATAAAACTATCTCGGAAAAATTCAAAGAGAAATAAGGAAGAAGTCTGAAATGAAAAACAAAAGACAAGAAAAAATTCTTCAACTTATTGAAGAAAAAATTATTGTAACTCAAGATGAACTACAGAGCCTTTTATTAAGTCTGGGATTTAATGTTACACAGTCAACGGTTTCCCGCGATATTAAGGAATTGCGAATTGTTAAGGCACAAGACATTAATGGTGTTTATCGATATATATCTTC
>JAZNUZ010000107.1:0-4492 GCA_045592605.1 Acutalibacteraceae bacterium | reverse complement strand
TTCAACATCGTAAAACTTACCTTTTTCTAAAAGGTTAGCACTTTCGTTATATTTTTTACCGTGTTTCACTTTCTTTTACCTCCCAGTAAGTGGTTAAATCGGAAATTTCCTCCCACGAGAAGAGAGTATTAATCGATAACTTCAATACCCATGCTGCGAGCGGTACCTGCTATCATAGACATAGCAGCCTCAACGCTTGCTGCGTTTAAGTCGGGCATCTTCTGTTCTGCGATTTTTCTAATCTGCTCGCTGGTGATTTTAGCAACTTTATTTTTGTTCGGAACACCTGAAGCGGTGTCAATTCCGCATGCCTTCTTTAAAAGAACGGCAGCAGGCGGAGTCTTGGTAATAAAGCTGAATGAGCGGTCTGCATAAACGGTAATAACTACCGGGATAATAAGACCAACATCGTTCTTTGTGCGTTCATTAAACTCTTTTGTGAAAGCCATAATGTTAACGCCATGCTGACCCAGCGCCGGACCAACAGGTGGAGCCGGTGTGGCTTTTCCTGCCGGAATTTGCAATTTGATGTAACCTGAAATTTTTTGAGCCATTGTTTGCACCTCCAATATTCGTGGTAACTAGTGTTTTACACTTGGCGGAACGTTCTTCTTCCCGTTCCTCCCACCGTGACGGTCTAAGCCGTCGGCGGCAAAATAGCCGCACAAATAACGGACAAAGGTCCGTATTTTACAATTAATCTGCCAGAGCTATCTGGTCTAAATCCATCTCGACAGGTGTTTGTCTGCCAAAGACGGTGATGAGAACGCGTACACTGTTGTTCTGAGTATCAATTTCTTCAACAACACCTGTAAGATCCTCGAAAGGTCCGTAAACGACCTTAATAGTGTCTCCAACCTTGTAAGCAACTTCAACGCTGTGCTTTTCAACGCCGAGAGCCGCAACCTCTTCATCTGTAAGAGGCACAGGCTTGGATGCCGGACCTACAAAGCCTGTAACGCCGTGAATATTTCTTACGACATACCAGCTGTCATCCGTAACTATCATTTTAATAAGAACATATCCCGGGAAAATTTTACGCTCCACTTCACGCGTCTTTTCACCCTTTATTTCGGTAACGGTTTCAGTGGGGATTTTAAGGTCAAATATAAGATCTTGCATTTTACGGTTTTCAACCATCTTTTCAAGGTCGGTTTTAACCTTATTTTCATAACCGGAATAAGTATGAATTACATACCATTTTGCTTCGTTTGACATTTATACTACCTCCAAAAATATTTGGCTTTACTTAAGCGACCAAATTAATGAAAGTAACTTTGAAAGACCAAAGTCCAAAACCCATATAAATGCACCAACAACAGCACACATAATCAATACAATTACTGTATTCTTAACAACATCCTTGAAACTGGGCCAAACAATCTTCTTAACCTCGCTCTTATAATCGCGGAAGAATTTGATTACCCTTTTCATAATGGTAGGCTTCTTACCTGCACATTCAATATAATCGTTGATAAACAAATGTGCTGCACTGAAAACAGTACAACCAAAGAGAAGCGCGGTTGTTGTTATAAGACCTACAGCGGTATAGGTAATGCCTGTTACATTCTTAATAGAATCGGCATTAACAAAGCTATAGGGGTTGCCGAGTGTTACAACCAACATAAACACCGCAACAATAACGGCACTTACGGGTGTAGCATACTTAGCGCCCTTTGATTTAAAGGAAAAACCGCTAAGCACAACACTCAGAACAGCAACCAAGAAACAGAAAAGTAACTTGTAAGACTTATAGAGTGCAACACCGTTAACCGATGAGCCAAATGCTAACTGAGCACCTGTTGCGGTAACTGTGCTGTCGGCAGAAACTATGGTAGCAAAGTTTGTAAAGAACATTACCACTGCGGCAATGCCTGTCAGCAATCCTAAAATCTGACAAACCTTGTTTATAGTTTTCATTCCTGCACCCTCCTTACTTTGTTTCCCTGTGTACGGTGTGCTTCTTACAGAACCTGCAATACTTACTCATTTCAAGTCTGTCGGGGTCGTTCTTTTTGTTTTTCATTGTGTTGTAATTGCGCTGCTTACACTCTGTGCAAGCTAAAGTGATTTTAACTCTCATGACGGCACCTCCCGTTTTACGGAATTTATTTTTATCCAAAATAGGATAAATAGCCTCCCTCAGCAAAAGGCATATATTGACCTTAACACCCTATATTGTAGCGTTAAAGTAAAGCACGTACAATATATGTAAAATTTGCTTTGAATCCTCTTTTTTGCGAAAAATGGGCGCAAAAAAAAAGACCTTCAGAGGTAAGGATAGTATACCATACTTTACCTCTTTGGTCAAGTCTTTTTTTAATTTTATTTATGATAACGAGAGCCTTGAATAATTTTAAAAGCCCTATAAATTTGTTCGAGCAACATTACTCTTGCAAGTTCGTGCGGAAATGTCATTTGCGACATTGACAATCTTCTGTCACAACTAAGTTTTAGGTCCTTATCAAGACCGTAAGAACTGCCGATTATAAATGCTATACATCCTGTTCCCGAGACCGCCGCATTATTAAAGAATGAACCAAAATCTTCACTCGGCATTTCCTTTCCTTCAATACACATCGCCACCCTGAGCGCCCCGACAGGTATCCGTTTTTCAATACTTGCCGCTTCGGTTTTAAGCACAGATAAAATTTCTTTTTCGCTTGGCGTGTCGGACAATTTTTCGGGCGGTATTTCTATAACTTCAAGACTACAGAAAGCAGACAGTCTTTTGGCATATTCGCCTGCCGCCGATAAAAAATGTTTTTCTTTTAATTTGCCCATAGCAATTATCTTAATCTTCATCATAACAAAAACATATCTCCGCCACTGACTGCCGCCGCAGTCAGTATGTAATCTTCATTTTGTTTTGCACCAACACTGGATAGAACCGTAACGGCGGTGCTTTTTGCGAGTGCAGGTAAATTATTATGCTGACTTAAATGCGCTAAAACAAAACGCGTTGTGCCGCTTTCCAGCAGCGCGGGTAATTCCGCAGAACAGGAAATATTTGAGAGATGTCCCTTATCGCTCAAAATTCTTAATTTCAGTTCAAGCGGATACGGACCGTTCTGAAGCATTTTAATATCGTGATTCGACTCAATATAAACAAGATTACTTCCCGTAATTGCTTTTCTTACCCTGTCGGTTACAACACCTAAGTCTGTACATACCGAAATTTTTACATCGCCCGGCAGCTCAAAACAATATCCGCTTGAGCCAACACAATCGTGACTTGTAGCAAAACGGTTTGCAACAATATCGCCCGTCGCCATTTTCTCTTCGATTTCTACAAGTTTTGCGCCTGCCGGCAGACTGCAACACCTTTCAACCGCAGACAATGTTTCCCTTGATGCGATAATCGGTACCCCCGTCTTTTTTACGAAAGCTGACAAACCTTTTATATGGTCGGAATGCTCGTGTGTTACAAATACGGCTTTTATATCTGTTATATCTATATTGTTATTGTCAAGCGCCTTGAAAATCCGGGCGCCACTTGCCCCTGCATCCACCAACACGCCTTGTCCGTTCATTCCTACGAAACAACAGTTGGCACTGCTTGAACTGAAAAGCGGCAAAAACCTTGCCAAAACGAGCACTCCCTTCTTGATTTTTTAAACAAAAAAGGCTATCATGGATAGCCTTTAAAATTATTTTGCCTGTAAAAGAATCTCTTTATCGTCAACCCTTTTAATATCTGCGCCTAAAGCCGCAAACTTTTCTACGACATTATCATAGCCGCGATCGATATGACCGATATCTTCAATTTCGGTAACACCATCGGCCATAAATCCTGCAATAAGCATCGCCGCACCTGCTCTTAAATCGACTGCTTTTACGGGTGCGGAATTTAATTTCTTAACACCTGTAATAACTGCCATTTTACCATCAACCTGTATATCTGCGCCCATAAGGGTTAATTGGTCGGCATAACGGAAACGGCTATCCCATACGCCTTCGGTTATAATACTTGTCCCATCGGCTACGCAGAGAACTGCGGCTATCTGCGGCTGCATATCGGTCGGGAAACCGGGATGCGGCATTGTTTTTATATTGCATTTTTTCGGCCTGCCACTGATAGATACTCTGACAGCTTCATCAAATTCTTCTACCGTAGCACCCATTTCTTCAATTTTCGCTATAATCGATTCAAGGTGTTTAGGAATAACGTTTGTAACGGTAATATCACCCTGAGTAGCTACAGCCGCTGCCATATATGTTCCCGCTTCTATCTGGTCGGGAATTATACTGTAATCGGTGCCGTGAAGATGCTCAACACCACGTATTTTAATAACGTTGGTACCCGCACCCATAATATTTGCGCCCATGGAATTCAAGAAATTTGCAAGGTCAACGATATGCGGTTCCCTTGCGGCATTTTCTATAACGGTAACACCACGCGCTTTGGCTGCCGCCAACATTATATTAACTGTAGCGAAGTCGGATCGTAGCCATGTCGTTCTGTGGGCCAAGGAGTTGCATCAAGGATTTG
>JAZNUZ010000106.1:0-9927 GCA_045592605.1 Acutalibacteraceae bacterium | reverse complement strand
CTTACCGTTCTGTGTGATTGATGTTGCACAGTCAAAGTTAAAGTCAAATTCTTCGTCAGTGGGCACACCTATTGTAAAGGGGTTAGTACCGAACATACCTTCAACACCGTGTGTAGGTGCAACTGAGGGACGTGCATTAGTACCTGTCATACCGATACAACCTGCTTTAGTAGCCATTGTGGTATAGTAACCTGCAATACCGTAATGGCAGGAATTACGAACAACAACCATACCCATACCGTACTGCTTTGCCTTTTCGATAGCCATTGACATAGCCTTGTGACCGATAACCTGTCCCATACCGTTATGGCCATCAATAACCGCTGTGGTAGGTGTTTCTTTGATTATTTCAATTTCGGTAACGGCATTTTGGATGCCTGCCTTGATTCTGTCAAGATAAATGGGTTTAAAGCGGTTTACACCGTGCGATTCTATTCCCCTTTTATCCGATTCAAGCAAAACATCGGCACAGATTTCGGCATCCTTCTTTGGTATACCATAACCAACAAAAGCATCTGTGAGAAAATCTGTAATGGTTTTCCAATCTACTATGTTTTTGTTTGCCACTATACAACCCTCCTTTTAAAGGGAAAAGAGCGCAACTATTCCAAGGAATAGTGCACTCTGAAATCTCTATAATCATTGTAACACTATTTTCATAAAAGTCAATGTTTTTTTAAAGATACCACAGTTCTTTTTTACCGGTTGACACCGCATACGCGCCCATATTAAGAGCTGCAGTAACTTCGCTTTTTGTTTCAATAAGTCCACCTGCAATCAGTGGCACACCAACCCATGAAAACCGCTCAATAATTTTACCGATTACACCCGGCATTATTTCCACAACATCAGGGGAGCTATTATAAAGCATATTTTCTATACTGCTGACCCCCTGTGAGTCATACACGAAAAATCTTTGAACGGTAAGCATACCCAAATCCTGAGCATTTCTTATAAGGTTTGCCCTTGTGCTTATTATACCATCAGCACCACATCGAGCAATATATTCAACCCCTGCCCTATCTTTGCCTATGCCATCACAAAGGTCAATATGTACAAAGAGTATTTTGTTCTCTTTTTTCGCTTCGGTAATTTTCTCTTTAAGAGAAAGCAGATTGCAACCCAAAAGAAAAACTATATTAGCCGGTGATTTAAGCGCTTCGCCAAAGCGCGACTCATGTACCGCGGCTATAATCGGACTGATTTCCAGACAATCATAAAGTTCCTTTTGTGTCAAATCGAACAACTCCCTTCATATTCCCAGCACGGTAAGTATATCATATTTTGATAAATTGCGCAACCAAAAGGATAAATATCAATAAATTGCAATAATTTACAAAATATGATATAATAATAAAAATTCGAGGTGGTGCTGTTATGTTAAACAATAACTCTTTTTTGTTCAAACCGGCAAATCGCGATATTAAAACTGTCTCTAAAATATTTTTTGCTTGTCATCCAGATGATTTCAATCTGTATTTTGAAGATATTACAGATGAAATTCTCGAGAAAGCCACAAACAACAATATTAGCGCTGTGTTCACATATATAAACCCTGAAGCGAATTTTGATTTTGAAGAATCAAAAGATTTTATAGAAAACATGCAGCTGATAGTTGTTCCTGTAACCTGGAAACTATTATCAACCGGAAATGCAATTATAAATCAGGTTATCCCCTATGTTTTGGAGAAACATATACCCGTTTTACCACTGTTACAAAATTCAGACTTGGTAAATGAATATAGCAAACATTTTGGAGATATTCAATTTTTGTATGATGACCAAAATGATAAAACAGCAATACCTTACGATATTAAATTAAACGATTTTATTAAGGACACTCTGGTCGGAGATGAATTAAGGAGGCGTGTCCAGGCAGCTTTTGATGCCTATATTTTTCTGAGTTACCGAAAAAAAGACCGCAAATTTGCGCAAGAGATTATGCGGCTCATTCACGAAAACGAATTTTGCCGAGATATTGCGATCTGGTATGATGAGTTTTTAACACCGGGCGAAGATTTTACAAAGTCCATTAAGGCTGCTATTGAAAAAAGTGATTTGTTTGCAATGGTCATAACTCCGAGCATTGTAGAGCCAGACAATTATATCATCCAGCACGAATATCCAATGGCTAGTACCGCCGAAAAAACCATTTTACCACTCGAGAGCGTAGAAACCGATAAAGAAAAATTAGGTCAATATTATGAAAACATACCCCCTTGTACCGATGTGCACAATCAAGGGGAACTTTCCAGTGCGCTTTTACAAAATTTGAAAGAAATTGCACTGCAGGAAAACGATAATTCTCCCGAACACAATTATCTTATCGGTCTTGCATATCTTACAGGAATCGATGTGGAAATAAACTATCAACGCGGTATTGAATTAATAAAAAAGGCCGCCGATGCCGAACTCCCCGAAGCTGTAGCCCGTATGATAACCATCTGCAGAACGGGTACAGGTTGCGCCGTAGACTACGATGCATGTAATGCTTGGTCCGAGCGCCTTATAGCCATTTTTAAAAAGCTCTATCCCGAGTATGACAAAGATGGTTGGTTAAGGATTCTTAACACTTTGTTTGGTAAACTTATGTTGCATAATGCCACCCATGATTTTGAGGCTACAAAAACCACCGCAGCAGAAGTTATTTCCTATGCGACTGCTCTGCAAAAAGAAGGCGAAAACCTTTATATTCTCCAGATACTTGTTATGGCTTACCTTTCCTTGTCAGCCGCTGCAACCCAACTTTTTATTAAAGGACAAACCGTACCTGACATTATCCAAGCATTAGCCCAAGGTATACCCTATTTAACCGAAGCCGAAAAGTTTTTAAATGAATATAATGAAAGGCATCCGGAACGCAGCGAAACTGGACTTCTGATGCTTATTTGTACTCAACTCTTTTCGATATACACTGAACAGCGGGAAACCGACAAGGTAAAAGAATATTTTGATAAGCGTGTGGCAATCGCAGAAAAAGAGAATATGCAAATACTGATAGATGAATTTAACTACCAGTGGGCAAGTTATGAAAAGTCTTGTCAGACCGATTTTAACGACCCTGCCAGTATTGCGGAATTTTTCAATTTTACAATAACTCACTTCAATCAGGATGTAGTTGTAGCTAAAGATACAGCCGCAGGGTATTTTATAGCCGCTTCGCAGGCCAGTGCTTTAATTTCTTTAGTTGCTTCTACCGATTCCGCTGCTTTTCTTACAAAAGATTATCTCAGTTTTGTTGAAAAAAGCCTTGCTTGTTACGATTTGATTCCGGAAAAATACATAACTAATGCGATGCTGATCTCCTTAAAACAGATTTTATCGTTAGGTGCAGATGCCGCAAAAAATCTGGATGAAACCGATTCGGCTTTTGATTTTTATAAAAGGATTTACGAAACCGATAAAGAAATTTTCGCAAGGCATAAAACAATCAGTAATGCAAATGCTCTCCATTATTCTTTGCTTATATTAAGTACATTTGCCTTAAAACAAAACAGACTCGATGCTGCTTTTGAATACGGCTCGAAAAACAATGATTTTTGCATAAAGATGCTAAAAAACTATGGTTACAAAGCTGCCTTTTTAACCAACTTTGTTAATGCTATATCCTTTTTAACACGCTATTTTATAGTTACAGAGAACACCGAAAAGGCTTTGCATACTGCCGAATCAGCACAAACAACCGCACTTTACCTTGCCAAAAAATTTGAAAGCGCCGACTCTTTGCAGACTCTTGGTGAAACCGAATTTGCTTTAGCCGCATTACTGTATGATAACGACAAGTTAGAAGAAGCATTAAAGCACATACAACTAAGCGATGGTGCTTATTCTACTATTGTGACAAAGTTTGCAAATAAAATAAAACCGGATAAAGCAGAAACTTTTGTAGGTGGTTTTTCCGACACATTAAAATTATATGGCGATATACTTTATTTCAGGGAAGAATGGAAAAAAGCCATAGAACAATATACCCGTTATCTTAAGATGGCCGAAGACAACGAATTATTAACCGAAACTACAAACAACGTTCTGTACAAACTGGCAAGAGCCTATGAGCTTGACAATAATGCGCAAAAATCCAAAAAAATATTTACAAAATTTTTAGAGCGTATGCCCAAAATACCAACCAACAAATTTGACCTTTATTTTGTTTCTATAGCGAATTTTCATCTCGCTATACAAAGCAAAAAACCTGATATTGAGAGACTACAACTTGCGAAAGAAGGTTTTGAAAAACTGCTTTCGATAGAACCAGAAAATGAATCGTATCTTAATGGTTTAGCAATCACAAACGAATATTTAACAGAATTCGGAGGAAATAAAAAATGATGTATCTGAGTATTATTCTGGCGCTTACCGTTTTAGCGGTTGCAGTGATTTTTGCCATTAAAAACCGCAACGATATGAGCAAATGGATTTCCTGTGTTTTGCTCGGAATATTCTTTTCGACCTTCTTTATGGTTTTACCAACCGAATGGGTTGAAACGGGTGAAGAAGTCTTGTGTAAACCGCTTTACGCGGTTATTTCTTCATTATTTTACAGTTTTAAAACTCTTGGCGGCAGACAGGATTTAGTACAACTTGAAACAATCGGGTTAAACAAATTTTTAAAGTTTATTTACATATGTATAAACTATATATCTTTTGCGTTGGCGCCTATATTAGCATCAAGTTTAATACTTTCGTTTATTGGCGACACGGGTGAAAAGATGCGCCTTGCATTAAGGTTTTCGGGTAAATGTTATGTTTTTTCAGAACTGAACGAAAATTCTCTTGCCCTTGCCAAAGGTATCAACGATAACATTGACAAAAAAACCATCATTTTCTGTGATGTAAAAAATGTAGATAAGGATTTGATTTCTAAAGCAAAAGAATTAGGTATAATTCTGCTTTATAAACCCTGTGAAGATATTAAAATCAGCAAAAAATTTGATAAATATGAATTCTGCATTATTTCAAGCAGTGAAGATACAAACATTAAACTTGCAGAAACTCTGATTTTAAAACATTCCGAAATTAACGATATAAAGGTAAATATAAACGCTTTTATCCAAAGCGGTACCAATGTTAATTTTTTGGAAAGTGTTATGGAATCCATAGAAAAAGAAAACACTTCCCTTGAACTGCGTTGCATTGATGAAATTGCGTTTTTCTGTAATCATTTGATATTTAATCACCCCTTATACGACACCAAAGGAAACGGCAACAATATTTCTGTGGCAATCATCGGCTGCGGCAGAACAGGTATGCGTATGTTAAAAACTGTATACTGGGCAGGGCAGATTGATGGATACACCCTTAAAATCAGAGTATATGACAAAAGCGCAGACAAGATACGAAAAGAGTTCGAGAGACAGTGTCCGGGTCTTAAAGGCAATACCACTATAAAATTCATCGAAGCAGATGTTGACACTCTTGATTTCAGTAAAAAGTTATTAGCCGAAGAAAACAGTCTTGATGCCACCTACATAGTAGTTGCTATGGGTGATGACCAATTAAATCTTTCTATATCCGATGAATTATATAGAATATACAGAAGAAGCCGTGAATTTAACAACGAAGTTATGCCTGAAATTTTTGCACGTGTTCGTTCAGAAGTAAAATCAGATGCATTTTTTGAAAATAATGATTTTTTAGAAAATCGACACATTAAACTCTTTGGAACAGCTGAATCTATCTTTTCAGACAAAACGTTATTTGATACAGACCTTGAAAATCTGGCGTTTGCAGTTCATTTGGCTTATAATAAGTTTCTGCGTAAAAAGAAGGGCGACAAAGATTATGATGCCGCTTACAAAAATTTCAGAACCAGTGAATACGATAGGCGTTCATCTATGGCGGTAGCATTACACATTCCTGCAAAATTGTGTCTATGCGAAGATATTCCCAAAACCGATGGAAATAATCTGACTAAAAAGAACATAAAAATTTTAGCAAATGCGCTTAAAAACGACCGTGATTTATGTGACCGACTCGCAATTAATGAGCACGAACGTTGGAATGCTTTTATGTTGAGTGAAGGTTATCAGCCTGTTTCTATTGAAGAAATGTTCAAGTTTGGCGATATTACCGGCAGCAACCGTGATGATTTGTCAAAACTGCACCCGTGTATCACGGATTGGGAAACATTGGACAAAGTTGAAAGCAAATTTAACAAACGTTACAATAAGGATAAAACATTTAAGACCTATGACCGACGTATTGTAGAAAGTATCCCGGCAATCTGGAGAAAATCACAAAGAATAAAAGGAGACAACTGATATGTATAATCCCAACCCAATCAACACAAAAAACATTGTTCTACCTGAAGAATTATTAGAATTGACAGAAAAAATTGCCGAGAATGTTCACGAAATCTGGGCTACGGGAAGAATAAAAGATGGTTGGACCTACGGCGAAAAGCGCGATGACACAAAAAAAGAAACACCTTGTCTTGTCCCCTATTCCCAGTTGCCAGAAAGCGAGAAGGAATATGATAGGAACACGGCGCTCGAAACTATTAAAACAATTTTATCCCTGGGTTATCAAATAAGTAAGGAGTAAAAAATAATGAGTAATACATCTGAATTTTACCAAGATAACTATGATGCATTTATCAGTTACAGACACGAGTCCGGATTTTATATGGCGCAGGTAATTTATGATAAACTTATATACAACGGTTACTCTGTTTTTATGGATAAGCGTCTGCAAAAAGGAGAATTTGAACAACAAATAAAAGAAGCGGTAGAAAAAAGCCGTAATTTTATTCTCATATTATTCCCCGGTGACCTTGATAATTGCAATGCTGATGATGATTGGCTCAGAAAGGAATCAGAATGGGCGGTAACTATTCCCGAAATGAATTTTATTCCCGTTTTTTGTGAAGATTTCACTACAAAAAGCATTAAAACTCAATTACCGGATTCCCTTAAAAAAATACTTTCTTCGCAGGGCATAACCGTACATAGAGATATCGCCCTTGATACAGACCTGGACAAGCTATGTGATATAGCGCTTAAAAATGCAAATCCTGTAAAACCACTCATAGATACCGTTGATTTCTTTGAAAACAATCTTAACAATAAAACCCACTTATCCGTAAAAGAAATCGATATGGCTTTTCACGGTGGAGCCGCGTGGCTAAGAACTGGAAGAAAAAAAGAGATTCTTGATTCTGTTTTAAAAAGAAAAATACCAACCCGTATTTTAATAAACACACCAAAAGCTGCAAAGAGTATAGCAAAACATATGCACGATGACTCGGCAGCATACACCTCTTTCGAAGATGCGAAAAAATTATGGAGAAATTATGCCGCCAACCACTCCGACACATTAGAAGTTCGCGTCTGCCCTATCCCGCTTTTACGCGTATATCACAACATTAAATTCAACGAAGATGAAATACGAAATGCATATGACAGAATGCATATAAAATATTATGTGTATCAGAATATGAATCTTGAAAACTCTTATGAACACGAGCTTAGCAGTTTTTCAAAATACTATAAAATATATCAAACCGAATTTGATTTTCTTTGGGAGCAAAGCACACCTATACAAGACCTTTAATTACCAACCGATAAAAAGCAGGTGAAAAATTGAACTTTTCAAATGAACAAGCGGCAAAAGCCGAGCAAATAATTAAAATTTATGCGCTTTTCGGTATTAATATCAAGGGATTAATCGATGTTTCTTATGAAGACGGTATAACAAAGTTTGATTTTGAAGTAGAGCCACATACCGATTTTTCAAAAATTATCAAATACAGAGACGATGTATCATTAATGCTATCTGTCCCACCCGTAACCTTAATCAGTCCACTGCCCGATAAAGCGGCTTTCCGAATTGAAATACCCACAAAATAAAAGAGACCTTTAAGGGAGACACTTCGCAAGGAAGTTGTCTCCCTTTATATTATTTTTAGAATAATAAAAATGACACTTTCAAAACTTGAAAGTGTCATAGTGGGTTACACACATTTAATAAAGACCCTCTCAAAAAACCTAAAGTTTTGTTGTTTGAGACGGGCATGCTCCGTATTTTACAAAATGTACAATTATTTATCAAACTGTGCTTTTATTTGTTCGTTAACTCTTGCGTCCATTTTAGGAATAAGTTTCAAATCTTCTTCTTTGACTGAAATTTCTGCAATATCAGGTTTTTCGCCATACTGTGGGAAATTAACAAGCCAAGTTCCGTTAGAATTGTCTTCAAGACATATCCAACCCTGCATTCCTTTGTGAACACCTTCCTTAACATACTTATCTTTTTCAACTATTACTTCCACACAATCCATCATTTTCATATTATTTACCTCCTAGTGGCGTAGTTAATTGGATGTGTCCATTTTGATAAACCATCCATCCGGTTATAAAAGACACCTTATTACCGTTATCTTTTCGAGCAATTTCTATTTTAATACTTATTCGTTGCCCTTTGTCATTAAGTTTGCCTAACGTATAGTTGCCATCAGTATATTTTTCTAATGCTTGTTTTTCGATTTCTGCTCTTAAATATTTTATGTCTGCAACCGAATAACCCCAAGATTTAAAAAGTCTATCCTTACCATGCCCATATTCACCCTTGGTATCAAATAGATATGGGTCGAATTTACTATAAGCACTATCGGATGAACTTTTGGTTAATACATCATTATATGGTATATCTTCCAAGATACAATGACAAAATGGATGGTGTGGCCATTTGGGTGTTTTTGCTTTTAAAAACCAACAGCCATCAAGCATTAGACATTCCGGACAATGATTATCGCTTAAATTGCGATGTATCCATTTTTTCCATTTTGGTTCAGTCGGTGTTTTCTCACCCCACACTCCGGCAGAAAACAATTCATCTAAAAATCCCATTTGTATAATACTCCTTCCTTTTTAATTTTGCAAGAATATTATACATAAACAATTTGCGACATTCACCGACATCTTTAAAAAATTTTAATTTTATGTTTATGTCGCAAATTGATTTTAAAAAAATAGAGGCACCTTCCTTACGGAGGGCGCCCCAAGGTCTCTTTTTTATATATTGATTATTTTGTTTTCCAGACAAATATTATAATAATACTTTATAGCACCGCTACAATAATGAGAAATTTTTTCACGCAGTTGTTCCGGAAAACCGTAATATGCCTCGGCTATTGCCCCTGCCATTGCGGCTATGGTATCCCCGTCACCGCCTAAAGATACCGCGTTACGTACCGCATCTAAGAAATCTTCCGACTCTAAAAAACACTCTATTGCTTGCGGAACGCTGCCCTGACAAGTGACATCAAATTGATAAGACGGGCGAATTTCATCAATGGTAAATCTAAGCGTATAATATTTCTTTTCTACATAGTCTTTAATTTCTCCCTTTGATTTACCGGTCCTTGCAAGATAAATTGCTGCCGCTAGAGCCTGTGCGCCCTTTATTCCTTCGGGATGATTGTGCGTGACTTCGGCACTCCAACGGGCGAGTTTTTCGGTTTCTTCAAGACTTCCCGCAACAAAAGCCACAGGAGAAACACGCATAGCCGCACCATTACCACAGCTATTATATGCGCCCATAAAATCACTTCTGAGCCAACGGTAGAAATGCTCTCCGTAACCGGCAGATGGAAAAGCCCTGCCTATTTTTCGCATATAATAGACAACCCACGATTTAAAATCTTCTTCATCGTTTAAATCGGCTTTTGCACAAGCGCAACCGACTGCAAAGGTCATCATACTGTCATCCGTAAGGCGTGATTCTTCTGTAAAAAGTTCAAAATCTTTAGTTTTATCAGACTCAAATTCGTAGGGCGAACCTATAATATCACCTATAATTGCGCCAAGCATTTTATTCACCGCATTTCATTAAAAATTCTCTAAAACCTCTTGCGATACCTTCTTGAATCTTAAAGATTGCTCTTTCTTTGGGGGTGCGCATAGAGATAGGGCGCAAATCCAAAACGGT
>JAZNUZ010000105.1:0-7769 GCA_045592605.1 Acutalibacteraceae bacterium | reverse complement strand
AATATAACTGCGAAGCAATATAACTCGCCATTGGCGAATAAAACTACGAGACTTCCTTTGGAGAAGTCTCGTAAAACCCTGCTTTTTGTTTTTTAATCGCAGTTAATAACACATTTAACAAGTACGGCAGTACCAGACAGGGTGAGAGATACAAAGAAAAGAAGCAACCCTAAGAATATAGCGCCGATTACACTTGTAGCGGCAAAAGTAACAGCCAAGAAAATTACAGAAATTAATGCCGTGCCTAAAATACCGATTAATACCGCCGAGAGTATTGCGCATAGACATCTGCACGAGCCCGAGCGTGATATAAAGGGAGAAGAGAGCAGTAATCCAAAAAGATAAACTACGGCGAGACCAAGAACGGCCCAAAGGAAAGCGGGTGTTTCAATAACTACTGCAGTAATTCTGAGAAAAGCGGTTATAATACCTATAATAAGACTGCCGACTACCGCAAGACTTACAAAACCGCAACGGTTTTCACAATTACATAAAGACATGCAAGTCACCTCCTACAATAATATATGCGAATTTGGTTTGCGGAGTGACCGAAAAGGAAAAGCGGTTTTTGTGTGATACTTGTTTTTTGGGGGAATTATTATTTTAAACGCTCTTTGGTGTAATGATGTGGATTTTGGAAGATTTGATAGCCTAAAAGGGCATAAAACCGCCGATGTTCTTGTAATAGGCGGCGGCATTACAGGGTTATTGTGCGCCGAGCGGCTAAAGAATGCAGGGGTAGAATGTATACTGCTTGAAGCCGACAGAATTTGCAGTGGTGTTACTTTAAATACAACGGCAAAAATAACGGTGGGGCATTCGCTTATATACAGTAAAATTGCCGAAAAATACGGCACGGCGGCGGCAAAACTTTATTTTGAAGCCAACAATAATGCTTTAAAACTTTACAGAGAAATGTGCAAAAATATAGACTGCGACTTTGAAAACAAAGATTCGGTTGTGTATACGACCGATAACTCCAAAAAAATAGCAAAGGAAGCGTCTGCGCTTTATAAAATAGGGGTAGATGCTCAGGTGTCAAGCGAAATTCCGCTCCCAGTAGCTGTAAAGAGCGCTATAAAGATAAAAAATCAGGCGCAGTTTAATCCACTTAAATTTTTGTCGGCAATATCGAAAGATTTGAACATTTACGAAAATTCGCGCGTTACCCATTACGAAAACGGGGTTTATTTTACTGACAGCGGCAGCGTCAGGCCCAAAAAGGTGATAGTGGCTACGCATTTTCCGTTTTTGAACAAACACGGGGCATATTTTTTAAAAATGTATCAGCACCGTTCTTATAATCTGGCTATCGAGTGCGATACCGACATTGGTGGTATGTATGTCGATGAAAGCCTATCGGGACTCTCTTTCAGAAACTATAAAAATACGCTCATAATCGGCGGCGGCTCACACCGTACAGGCAAAAAAAGCGGTGGTTATAGTGAAATTGAAAATTTCAAAAAGTATTATTTCCCCTTTGCAAAGGAAATTTGCCGTTTTGCCACACAAGACTGTATGACACTTGATGGAATGCCGTATATAGGCAGATACAGTAAACACACGCCCGATATGTTTGTGGCAACAGGCTTTAACAAGTGGGGAATGACATCTTCCTTAGCGGCGGCGACCATACTGAGCGATTTGGTAAGAGAAAAAGAAAACAAATATGAAAAACTGTTTTCGCCGTCCCGCAGTATTTTGCATTCTCAGTTGGCGGTAAATTCGTTAGAAACGGCAATAAATCTTATAACACCCACGACACCCAGATGTCCGCATTTGGGTTGCGCATTAAAATGGAACAAATATGAGCACAGTTGGGACTGCTCTTGTCACGGCTCACGCTTTTCGGAAGAAGGCAGACTGCTTGATGGCCCTGCCAATGCCGACAGAAAATAAAGAAACGCGACATTAAGTCGCGTTTCTTTAAAGTAATCTTAGTCCTTTTGGATAGTGGTTTTTAGCCACTCCGTTTACAACCTTTACGCCGCCGAGCGCGGCATTTTCTACCATAACTACCGCCCAACCGTTAGGCGCATCTGTCGGGATTTCTTCTCCATGCAGATATTTTTGTAGCTCTGTGCTATCTGCATCAAGATTTATCTTATGCTTAAAATATTGACCCATTGATGAAAAAAACTGATGGTGCGGCACTATATAATTTTTTCTAATTTCGCCTATTGTAACTCCGCAAGAAAAAGTGGGAACCGATAAAGCACAAAAATCCCCGCCAAAATATATAGGTGTTCCGTTTTTTAATATGACTTTTTGTTTGTCATAGGTTTCCAGAGTTTCATCTAAAAAGTCAAACACAACCTTTTCGGGTAAGGGCAGTGGAACAAGAGTTTCTTTTATCGGTATATTTTCACCTGTATTTTTAAGCACCGCAACAAACTGGCCTTCGCCCTTTTGTCTGTGGGGATAAAAACGCCGAGCAAAATGCAGATTCTCACATTTGCAACCTTCATAATTTATGCCGCATGAGCTGTTTTTCTTCACTCTGTCGGTCACTTCTATAATTTTAAAGTCGAGATGTCGAGATAAAAACTCATCGACTGTCATTTCGTTTTCTTCCAAAGAAAAGGTACAGGTAGAATATACTATGTATCCGCCGCTTTTAACTAGTCGCGCGGCATTATCTAAAATTTCTGCCTGTCTTTTAGCACAAGCCAGAACATTTTCTATACTCCATTCATGAACGGTAGCCTGTTCTTTCCTGAACATTCCTTCGCCGGAACACGGCGCATCGCACATTACCATATCAAATGCGGCGCCAAAGGTTTCTGCAAGACGGGTAGTATCCATACAGGTCGTAACGGTGTTTGTAAGACCAAGCCTTTCAATATTACCTGTAAGAATTTTACATCTTGACGGTATAATTTCGTTTGCTATTAGTGTGCCGTTTTTACCTAATTTGTTTTTGAGTTGGGTGCTTTTGCCACCGGGCGCGGCGCACATATCAAGTATCTTCCAATTTTCTTCTATATCAATGCTTTCGGCAGGTGCCATAGCGGCAGGTTCCTGCACATAAATAAGACCTGCTTTATGGTAAGGGTGGTTACCGACCTTATCGTACTCTAAAAAGAATCCGTTTTGGGTGACGGGTACTTTTTCTTTACCGAAAATATTTATTTTTTCCCAGTCTTCAAGGGGGATTTTATCTGTGTTTACGCGAAAGGCCTTGATGGGCTCTGTATTTAAGGATTGCTCGAATAAATCATATTCATCTCCCAAAAGCGCCTTCATACGAGCGGTAAACTCTATAGGTAATTTTTTCATATCAGTCAAGTTCCGTTTCTGCATAAAGCATACACATGGACACCGCGGTAATGGCGGCGGTCTCGGTACGCAAAATTCTTTTGCCGAGCGAAATTGTCCTTCCGCCTATTTCCTGTACAGCCGCGATTTCATCCTTTGAAAAACCGCCTTCTGCGCCTATAAAAATTCCAACCGACATACCGCTTTTTATTAGGCTTAAAGCCGCTTTGGTAGACTGCATACCCTGTTCGTTCTCGTACGGAACAAGAATTATATCAAGGTTTTTTGCAAATTCGAGCGCCGATTTATATGACAATACTTCGTGTATATGCGGGATTATGTTTCTTTTGCTCTGTTTTGCGGCGCTTTCGCTAATAGACTGCCAACGAGCCACCTTTGACGGCTTCTTTTTTTCATCAAGTTTTACAACACAGTGTTCCATTTCGGTCGGTATAACGGTATTCACACCGAGTTCGACCGCTTTTTGAATTATAAGCTCCATCTTGTCGGCTTTCGGTAACCCCTGGAAAAGATAAATTTTAATGTTTGGCTCTGTATCCAAAAAGTTCGTTTCCTTTATTTCGGCTGTCAGAAAATTACTTTCGAAACATGATAACTCGCAAAGATAGTTTTCACCATCACAGTTAACCGAAAAAACATCCCCCGTTTTCATACGGAGAACGTTTTTTATATGATTAAAGTCGCCGTTTTCGATAATAAAACGGTTGCCTACTTTAGCATCAGGATTCACGAAAAAATTAAACATTTATCTCACCACTTGTATTTTGTGTTATGAAAATCCGTTCCTACAAAACCAATCTGTCTGAAATCATCCATATTATGTCGGATAATATAATCTATATACGAAGCCACCATTTTGGCGGTCGCAAGATACCCTGCGGCATTCATATGCCAACCAAGGAAGAATAAATCTCTGAAGTTTTCATCGTAAACGGGCGCATACTTGCGGAAATCCAGAACATAGGTGTTATCAAAAATTTCAGCCAACTTATAAAGTGCACTGGCGTGGGCATCCCGTTTTTCATTTTTCTCATCTGCAGAATAAAGCGGTATTGTCATAAGAAAAAATTTGGCTTTAGGCTGAATTTCCTTGTATCTTTGTATGATTTTTGCATAGTGTCCTATAAAGGTATCCTTGTTGTTATTATAGTCAGTTATATCAATATCTGTTATGTCACCGACTTCTATTGTCTTAAGGTCGTTAACGCCGAGCGCCAGTATATAGCCTTGCGCCGCTAAATCTTTTGACCAGAAACCCTTGGATTCTGCCCAACCACCGACATAGTCTTTTGCGGTCATACCGCCACAGGAAAAGTTGTGCACGGTAATCCCCGCCATACGCGCGAGATACTGTCCCCAGGAATAGTCATAATAATCGTGCCAACCAACCTTGCCATTTTCATCGCAAGATTCGTGTTCGCCCGAAGAGAGACTGTCGCCTACACAGGCTATCGTACGGAAAATTCCGCAAAATCCGCCGTCTGTCACAAGATTATCCAGCGGTTTTTCATTTTTTGGTGCAGAATAAAAGGCAGATATATCCATAAAAACACCCCGATTCTTATTATGAGCATATTATACATTACTGAAAAAACAAAGTCAACGAGTCCTAAGGTTAAAATTGACAAAACTGCGCAAAGTATATATAATAAGATTAAACTAATCTTGCCGATTGGGGAGCGAACAATGAGCGAACAAAATGTTAAAACCTGTTCTGCGTTTAAAGACTTTTGTTACAGAGTTTTTAAACGATTTATAGATATTTTGGGTGGCATCGTAGGATGTATTATACTGATACCGGTTTTAATTGCCGTAAAAATAGCATTTATTTGCTATGGTGATGTCGGTAGACTTATTTTTACTCAAGAGCGCATAGGAAAAAACGGCAAAAAAATCAAGATTCATAAAATTCGTTCAATGGTCAGAAACGCCGACCAGGCTTTAGAAAAATTACTCAGCGAAGATGAAGCGGCAAGAAAAGAGTATGAACAGTACAAGAAACTAAAAAACGACCCGCGCATAACACGTGTCGGCAGATTTATACGCGCCTATTCAATCGATGAAATACCGCAGTTTTTTGATGTTTTGCTAGGCAAAATGTCACTTGTCGGACCGCGCCCGTATCTGTGGCGTGAACGGGAAGAAATGGGCGACTGTTATGACCTTATTATCACCTGCAAACCCGGCATCAGCGGTTATTGGCAGGTTAACGGCAGAAGCAATACCGATTTTGCAGAACGGCTTACAATGGAAAGATATTACTGTACCCACAAAAGCACATTGTTAGACCTGCAGATTTTGTTCAAAACCTTTTATAAGGTTGTCAAAAAGGAAGGCGCAGAGTAATGGATATTAAAATTATCGTAGCGGCGCATAAGAAATATGACATGCCCGAAAACGATTGTTATTTACCGCTTCAGGTTGGTGCGCACGACAAGGAAGAAATCGGGTTTATGCGCGATGACACGGGGGACAATATATCAGATAAAAATCCCCGCTTTTGTGAACTGACAGGGCTCTATTGGGGTTGGAAAAACTTAAATTGCGATTATTTAGGACTTGTTCATTACCGCAGACATTTTAAAGAGAAAAAAGGAAAAGAAATTTTAAAACAAGAAACGGTAGAACATCTGCTGCAAAAGACAGATATAATATTACCTAACAAAAGAAGGTATTATATCGAAAATCTTTATTCTCACTATGTGCATACCCTACATCCCGAGCCGCTGGATAGCGCACGTGAAATCATAGCACAAAAGTATCCGGAGTATCTTTTAGAATTCGACAAACTAAAGAAAAGAACAAGTGCGCATATGTTTAATATGTACATTATGAAAAAAGATATATCGGATAAATACTGCCAGTGGCTTTTTGATATTCTGTTTGAACTTGAAACGCGCTTTCGGGATGCTGATTACGATGTTTTCCATTCGCGTTTTTACGGCAGAGTGAGCGAGTTATTACTTGATGTGTATATAAACACCAACAAGTTAGAGTATATAGAATGTCCTGTAATGTATACCGAAAAAATTGATTGGGGTAGGAAAATCACAGGCTTTTTATCGGCTAAGTTTTTTGGAAAAAAATATAATAAAAGTTTTTAATACGGGGGAATTGAAATGAAAAAAGAACTGTTTGGAAAAATCGGAGACAGGGAAGTATACAAATATTTCTTATCCTGCGGCGAAATTGAAGCCGATGTTATAAATTACGGCGGCATTATTACCGACATCCGCGTAACCGACAAGCATGGCAACAAAATTTCAACCGCAGTTAGCTATGAAACTTTAGAAGAGTACATAGCAGGTAAGAATTTTTACGGCGCAATCATCGGCCGTTTCGGTAATCGTATCGAAGGCGGAAAATTTGTACTTGACGACGTAGAATATAAAGTCAGCCAGAACGAAGGAAGAAACACTTTGCACGGCGGACTTGAAGGCTTTGACCGTAAAATATGGACAGTAAAAAATGTAAATGAAAATAGCATCGAACTGTTTTATTCTTCACCTGATGGCGAAGAAGGTTTCCCTGGAAAACTGGATGTTACAGTAATATATACGCTCGAAAATAATAGCGTTAAGATAGACTATTCTGCAGTAACCGACAAACCTACCGTAGTAAGCCTTACAAACCACTCTTACTTTAACGTAAAAGGTGTCGATAAAACTACCGATGACCTTAAACTGTTCATCGGTGCCGATAAAATAACACCGGTTGACAGTGAACTTATTCCGCACGGCGAATTTATGAATGTAGAAAACACCTTGTTTGATTTCAGAACTCCAAAGCCGTTTATCTGTGATTTGAGCGCCGATAAAGTGCTGTCAGAACGCGGATGTTTCGATGAAAACTTTGTACTTAGCGGCACAGGACTTCGCAAAATCGCATCCATCGAGAGCGATGAAACGGGTATTACAATGGAAGTTATAAGCGACTGCCCCGGTATGCAGATTTATACAGGCAACCCCCACGGCATAGCACTTGAAACACAAAACTTCCCCAATGCAGTAAATTGCCCCGAATATCCATCGGCAGTACTCCGCCCCGGCGAAGAATATAAGACAACTACGATTTATAAATATTGTAAATAGGCGGTACGGGGTTTAATTATGGGAAATTTTAAAATACCGATAATACCATCGACCACAAATAAAACCATACGATTTCCAAATGATGTAATAGAAAAGGTAGAAGAAGCCATACAGGGAAAAGAATGCACTTTTTCAGCCTTTGTTATAGCGGCGGTAAAGTCGGCGCTTGAAGAGATAGAAAAATAAAAACGCGGAGACCTGTCTCCGCGTTTTTTGCTTTATTGAGAACCTTTATTTTCTATCACTTCTTACTTATTGCTCTCCCTAAAAAATCCGACAAAAACTTTATTTAAAGAAAGAGTGAAAAATAGGCACAAGTGATATTCTGTGCTTCGCACAGAGTGATATTATACCGTGCGGTATAGTGATATTTCTGCCTTTGGCAGAAGTGATATTATA
>JAZNUZ010000104.1:0-5190 GCA_045592605.1 Acutalibacteraceae bacterium | reverse complement strand
TCTATAATAATATAATCATACTCTTCCCTTACCTTTTTTATAAGTTCATCGAATTCATTACTTGCAAGTAATTCTGCCGGATTTGGCGGGGTGGGGCCCGAAGTCAGAATATCAAAGAACGGATTTATACTGTTTATTGCTTCTTCTGCACTGCAAAAGCCAACCAAAACGCTTGAAAGACCCTTGGAGTTCTGCAAATGCGCTTTTTTATGGATAATAGGTTTGCGAAGGTCAGCATCTATAAGCAAAGTCTTACTGCCCAGTTGCGAAAAAGAACTTGCAACATTAAGCGCAGTGGTCGATTTACCGTCTCCGGGATTGGCACTGGATACCGTTATAACCTTCCCTTTGTGCTGCGCCAAAAGGAATAAAAGGTTAGTTCTTATGGTGTTGTATGCTTCTACAACTGCAAACGGGGTGTGTTGCGCCTTTGTTTCGGTTTTACTATTGTTTTTCGGCATAAGAATAACCCCCTTGCGAATCAGAATTTTCAAAATTCGGCACACTGCCTAAAATCGGAATATTATAGCATTCAGAGAAATCTCCAACGCCTTTTATTGTTTTATCGTTCAAGTCTACAAAGAGTGCGATTAAGTAAGCAACCGCTGCACCAATCACAAAGAAAATCGCGGTATTAGAGATTGTCTTAGGATAAACCTTAGGCGCTTTTTCTGCAACTGCGGTAACCATAACCTTTGCAGTTGGCATATATTCGTTAAGATAATCGGGCGCCATATTAACCATTGTATTGGCAATTTTCTGCGCCTCTTCGGGAGATTTATGGTTTGCCGAAATATTTAAAAACAAATCATCTTCACGATTGAGCGATACCGAAACATAGCCGTTTAATTGGTTATATGTATATTTATTATCCAATTTTTCGGCCAAAGATTTATAAAAATCCTGTGTTTCAAGGAGACTTTCACACACTTTAGCAAGATAAATAGATGACTGTATATCGCTTCCGTTGATTTTGGAAGTATCTGTCGGGTCGTATGTGCCGCTTCCTTCAATAATTACAGCGCCGTTACTTACAATAATCTGCGATGAAGCTTTATAGATCGGTTCAACAAGAAAATAACTATAACCGAAAGCCGCCGAAGCGAAAATTGCCGCCGCAAGAATTACGATTAACAACCTGCGTACAAGCAGTCGCGCCAGGTATTCAATAGTGATTTCGTTCATATTTATTCGCCTTTCTTTTAAATTTATATTATAATTGCACAATAATCAACTTTAATTATACAACTATATATCACTTTTGGCAAGTGGAAATTATTTAAAGCCGCACAAACAGAGTCTTCTGGTCGGTATATATAACCATTCCCGGTTTTGCGCCCGACGGTTTCTTAACATTTTTTACCTTTGTGTAATCAACCGCCACTGTGCCTGAAACCGCGGATGAAGAATTTTGGGCGGCTATTTTAGCGGCAAATTCGATGTCGGTGTCTTCTATATCGCTGCCATCCGCTATTATTACAACGTGGGCGCCGGGGACACCTTTTGCGTGAAACCATAAATCGTTTTTAGATGCGGTTTTCAGTGTCAGTAAATCGTTCATACGGTTATTTTTGCCAAATAATATACGCAAACCCGATGGTGCAAGTGCTTCACCGAACGACTTTTTTTCGCTTTGCCGTTTGACTCCCGTAGGGCGTTTTATATATCCGCCCGATGCCAATTCATCGCGTATATCGGCTATATCTGCCGTGTTTTCGGCGCGGGAAAGCGCATCAAGTACGGTATCAAGATACTCTATCTCTCGTTTATCCTGTTCTATCAGTTTGCTGAGTGTCTGTTCGGCGGTATAACTCTTTTTGTAGTCTTTAAAATACTTTGCCGCATTGGCCGCAGGAGAGAGCGCGGGATTAAGGGGTATCTTAATTTCTTTCATTTCTTCATCGTAGAAATTCGGTACACAAGCCACCGACTGTCCCCCGCTTATTAAATGCATATTTGCCTTTATGAGTTCACCGTATATGCGTAATTTTTCGCGGTCTTTGGTTTTTTCAAGGTCGGTTTTGCGCGACACCAAGCGCCTTTGTGCGCGTGAAGATAAATTTGAAATAAGTTTCAATATATCGCCCGACTGCTTACTTATACGCTGCCGCGCCGCACGTGCAGAATAGAACTCTTCCAACACCTTGCTGTAACTTTCCACCGTTTTGCACGATACCGAACCGCCATACTGCGAAATTTCGGTAAAGGTAAAATCCATATCGGTGCCATCCCGCCTTCTTAAAATCACAGGCGCTCCGCCCGAAATTAAATCTTCCCGTATCTTGTTAAGCCGCTTTTCCAACACATTTTTGTGGTAGCCTGACAGCTCGGATACCTTCATATTTTCCATACCATCAGCCACTTCCCGACAGATAAGCGGTGAAAAACCTTCTGCCGACTGTATGAGCGCTTTTTCGATTGGCAGGTCGGATAATTTATAAATTTCAAACAATAAATCTTTTACAGAGCTTTCCAATAGATTTATACGACTCGGTCTTTCGGGATAAGAATATATAGCGCCCGGGTGAATAATTCGCGAAGAATTTTCAATACTGCTGCGATGCAGAGCATCTACTATCTTACCGCCAAGCACCAGTATTGCATTGGGTCGCCCACCTATCAATTCTACTATTATTTCGGGATATACCGTATCTCCCATTTCGTTTTTGGCTATGGTTTTTATAACCAATACCCTTTCGAGCCCTATTTGCGTAATCTCGGTTATTTTAGCCGAAGTCAGATGTTTTCTAAGTAACATACAAAGTGTCGGCGGCTGCATAGGGTTTTCATACTTTTCTTCTGTAAAAAGTATACGCGGTGTCCCCGATGCCGAAATTAAAAGGCGCCTGTTTTCTCCGGGACGGCGCAACAATAACACCAACTCATCTGTTGTCGGTTGGTGAATTTTTTCAATTAACATACCCTCGGTACATTTGAGTTCTTCGGTTAACTTATGTAAGAACAATCCGTCAAGCGCCATTTATCATTCTCCCAAAAAAGCCTTCACTTCTTCGGCTAATTTTTTGTAGTATAAATATTCGTTTTGTTTTTCCGAAACCGCACTCAGAGAATCGCGGCATTCACATAAAATTTTCAACTGCTTGTTTAAAAATACGGCATCGGTTTCTTTTTTGGGGTTTAGTTTTCCTGTGTAAAAATCACACTCTGTATACTGTTTTTCACTGCCGCAAAAAACCGCTTTTATAACAGTATATATCTTTCCCGTGTCGAAAACTGCCAATTCTTCTTCTATTTCAAAATTATTGCTGTAAAGATACCGCCTTAATTCGTGAGCGGAAGTCATCGGTTGTAAAATAAGCGAGTATCTGCCGCTTTTTATCCAATCACAACGGGATAAAATACCGGCTATCACTTCTCCACCCATTCCTGCAATTACTGCGGTATCTATTTCATTTGCATCTATTTTCTCGAAGCCATCAGACAAACGCACTTCTATTTTGCAGCATCCCGCTTTTTCAATGTTTCTTTTAGCACAAGAGAGCGGTTTTTCATTTATATCACAGGCAATTATTTTTTTAGCCTGTTTGTTTTTCTCCAAAAAAATAGACAAATAGCCGTGGTCGGTACCTATATCGGCTATACGCGCGTTACAGTCTACCAACCCGGCAATTTTCTCAAGCCTTACGCTCAAATGTTGCATTTTAGTCACCGAAATATTCGTTGAGTTTTGCTACGAGTGCATCACAATCGGTGCCATGTACTTCGCACGCCTGTTCGATGGTTTCACCGCGTGAAGCGGGGCAACCAAGACAGTGCATACCTATTTCAAAGAAGTATTTTGCACAACCTGTATCCATATCAAGCACATCGCCGATACACATATCTTTTGTAATTTTCATAAAATCTCTCCTTAATATTTATTAGAACAACTTAGGTCCTTTATTTATATCACTTCTGCCGTGGTTATAGAGTTTACGGTTATCCATCATCCAGAGTTTACCCGTAAAGTCACCTTCGGCGGTGTTTTCACACGCTTCGCGCATTTCAAAAATTCTCGCATCCATAAGGTCGAGTTGACTGAGCAGTTCGGCCTCTATAAACATCGGTCTTACCGCGGCGCCAAACTCAGGTTCGCCATGATGAGAAAGTATCATATGCTCAAGCAACATGGATTTTTCACTTGGTATACCCAGTTCTTCCGCCGCTTTTCGTACCACCATAGCGCCTTCGGTCAAGTGCCCTAACAGATTTCCGCGCACAGAATAGCCTGTGGCTATACCGGTTTCTCCCACTTCAAATTCGGTAAGTTTTGCAATATCGTGCAAAATAGCCCCCGCAATTAAAAGGTCGCGGTCGATAAACGGATATACTTCACTCACATTTTGGGCGAGTCGAACTATTGAGAGCGTATGCATAAGCAGTCCGCCGCGCACCGCGTGATGCAGTTTAAAGGCAGCAGGCCAATAAAAAAGCTTCAGTCTGTTCGCATTTAGTATGTGCGAGACCAGTCGCGATAAATCTTCATCCGAAAAATTTTCCGCCAGGGAATATAAAGCATTATACATTTCTTCGGCATCGTAGTCGGCACTCTTTACAAAATCTTCTACGCGTACACCGTCTCCTTCGGTAGCTTTTCTTATGCGGTCAATCCGTAGTTGGTCGGCACCTGCATATACAGTTATAACACCGCGTACCTTTACAATCTGATTTGCTTCATATTCGCCGTGAAGTTCCGGAACATATCCCCAAAGTTTTGCATTTATATCGCCTTCAGAGTCACCTAAAGTAATGTTGAGATAATTATCGCCTTTTGATGAACTTCTCACTTCTACCGACTTTATAATACAAAAGCCTTCAACCGTTCCTTTGTTGTCCAATGCATTAAATTTCATATAATATTCTCCTGAAATTCAGTATATATTAATTATACTATAATTGTTCTGTTTATGCAATAAACATTTATTTTCAAAAATGTCTTGACAAAAAAAGGAGCGTATGTTATATTATTTAGGCACTAATTCGCTGGTGTAGCTCAGTTGGTAGAGCAGCTGATTTGTAATCAGCAGGTCGGGGGTTCAAGTCCGTCCACCAGCTCCAACCAAGCCTACTGTTTCAGTAGGCTTTATATGTGGGAGAGTTCCCGAGTGGCCAAAGGGGGCAGACTGTAAATCTGTTGTCAGTGACTTCGGTGGTTCGAATCCACCCTCTCCCACCAAAACAATGAAGACA
>JAZNUZ010000103.1:0-5291 GCA_045592605.1 Acutalibacteraceae bacterium | reverse complement strand
TTAAAGCCATCTCGCTTGATTTCAACATCCATATATTCCGAAGAGAACTGAGTTGATGCCAAGCCTAAGCCGTTAAGACCTATTGAATATTCATAATCTCCGCCGCTGTTGGTATCATATTTACCGCCGGCATAAAGGCTTTCGAAGAGTAGCACATAGTTATATTTTTCTTCCTTGGTGTTATAGTCAACAGGGGCACCTCGGCCAAAGTCCTGCACCTCTATTGAGCCATCGGAATACTTAGTAACAACTATTTTATTACCATAGCCTTCCCTTGCCTCATCTATTGAGTTGGAAATAATTTCAAAGACAGAATGCTTACAACCTTCGATATCATCAGAGCCAAAAATAACACCCGGTCTCAGTCTTACCTGATCGGGTCCTTTTAACTTTTCGATACTTTCGTTATTGTATACCGTAGTTTTATTTGCCATGCGGAATTTCTCCTATTTATGAATAATCATATATATTATACTCTATATATTGTGGTTAAGTCAAGTATATACGCAAAAAATGAGCACCGCATACCGCATTAAAAACAATATACCGTGCTCATTTATATTTTTACTTACCTAATTCCTTTGTGCGCTTAAATGACTTATCAACTGCCGTTTTTACCACCGACTCAAAAGTGTCATTTTGAAGCGACTGTACGCCTTCTATTGTACTTCCCTTAGGCGAACAAACCGCATCGGTTAACTCTTTTGGGGTAGAATCACTCTTGAGTAGCATTTTTGCCGAGCCCAAAACGGTGTTTGCCGCATACATTAATGCTTTTTCGTAAGATAGACCGCTATTCTCTCCGCCCTTAGCTAATGCATCCATAAACATAAATGCAAAGGCGGGTCCGCAACCGCTTACCGCACTTGCGGCATCGATAAGGTCTTCATCTATTTGGTCAAATGCCCCCGCGTTTTGCATAATTGATACAAATTCACACTTTTCGGTGTCGGTTACGGCATCGTTTGCTGTATATACTATCATACCGCTACCAACCGCTACGGGCATATTAGGCATTATGCGGATTACGGGAGTAGAAAAGCCTAACAAATCGGTAATTCTTTCGCACTTTACACCCGCCGCCATACTTACAAGTATATATCGGTCATTTCTGCTTTTTAACAAAGCGGAAATCTCTTTTAACACTTCGGGCAAAACCTGGGGTTTAACACCTAAGAAAATATAGTCTGCTATCGAGCAAATTTCCTGTATCGAAGTGTTTACAGCGTTTAATTTTTCACTGAGCGCTGCCGCTTTTTGTGAATCGATATCTGTTAGAAACACAGCTACATCTTTATTTTTAGCAGCAGCTTTAGCTAAAGCGCCACCCATATTACCGGCGCCTATAAATCCAACCTTTATCATTTTTACACCTTACCTTATTTGTCCGTTGCCCAATATAACATATTTATAGGTATTAAGTTCGCTAAGCCCCATAGGTCCACGGGCGTGTAGTTTCTGTGTTGAAATACCCATCTCGCAACCAAGACCGAATTCACCGCCATCGGTAAAGCGGGTTGAAGCATTTACATATACCGCCGCGCTATCTACACTGGCAGTAAAAAGTTTGGCGTTTTCTGTGTTTTGGGTAATAATGGCTTCGCTATGTCCTGTTGAATGAAGCGCTATATGTTCTATTGCGGCAGTAACATCATCTACCACGCGTACAGCCAATATATAATCGAGAAACTCGGTATCAAAATCTGTATCCACAGCACTCGTGCCGTTAATTATCTTGGAAGCCTTTTCATCAAGGCGCAGTTCTACTGCTTTTTGGCCATTGATGAGTCTATCGCCGACCAATCTTTTTTCGAGAAGTGGCAAAAAGTTTTCTGCTATTTCTTTTGATACGAGCAAAACTTCTGCCGCATTACAAACCGACGGGCGCGAAGTTTTGGCATTTTCGATAATACCCAATGCCATACCAAAATCAGCACTATCATCAACATATATATGACAAATACCTGTTCCTGTCTGGATGCAGGGCACTTTTGCACCGTTAACACAAGCATTTATAAGACCTGCGCCACCGCGCGGGATAAGCAAATCTACAAAGCCTACCGCTGTCATAAGAGCCGTAGCGCTATCTCGAGAAGTATCTTCAATAAGATTTATAAAATCTGCCGAATGGCCACATTTTTCTATACCTTTTTTAAGAGCGTTTACTACCGCCCTATTGGAATTAAATGCTTCCTTGCCGCCGCGCAACACACAGGCGTTACCGCTTTTAATACACAAAGATGCCGCATCTGATGTAACATTAGGGCGGCTTTCATATATGATGGCAACGGTACCTATCGGCACAGATATTTTTTGAATTTTTAAACCATTTCTATTGGTCTCACTTAGTACCTTACCGACATAGTCTGGCAACTGGGCTACTGCGCGAATTCCTTCTGCCATAGCTACAATACGTTCTTTGGTGAGTAACAATCGGTCAATCATAACCGAACTTACTGTATTCTTTGCCTTTTCGACATCAATCTTATTGGCATCTAAAATTTCATCGGTATAAAGTTCAAGCGCATCCGCCATACTCAAAAGTAACTTATTTTTTTCACCGGTTTCCAGTATCGCTACTTTTCCTTTTACCGATTTTGCCCGTTTTAAAATTTCTCCTGTAGTCAACTTACTACTTCCTTCCGATAAAACGGCTTCCCACCTGTTTGCCATCTATTATATCATATAAAACTTTAGGATTGGCGCCGTTTGCTATAATCATATCGCAACCGGAATTAATGCAAAGTTCGGCTGCGCTCAGTTTTGTTATCATTCCGCCCGTACCGTTTTCAGTACCCGCACCACCAGAAGACAATCGCATTTCTTCTGTAATCTCGGTAATTTCATGTATTAATTTCGCATTGGGGTCTTTATGCGGGTCGGCAGTAAACAATCCATCAATATCGGAAAGGAGTACAAGCAAATCCGATTTTGAGAGAACTGTTACTATAGCACCTAATGTATCGTTGTCGCCAATACCTATTTCCGCGGTTGAGACAGTATCATTTTCATTAATAATGGGTATTACACCGAGTTCAAGAAGTCTATTGAGCGTATTTTTGAAATTGTCTGCCATATCCTTATTTCCAAGGACATAGTTTGTTATTAAAAGTTGTGCTACAGTATGATTATACTCAGAAAACAACTTATCATATGTATACATAAGTTCACACTGACCGACCGCCGCTGCAGCCTGCCTTGTCGGTATATCTTCGGGGCGCTTTTTCAAAGACAGTTTACCCATTCCCATACCTATAGCACCGCTCGACACCAGTATTATTTCGTGCCCTTGATTTTTAAGGTCGCTTAACACCTTGCAAAAATCTTCTATATGCCTAATATTAAGTCTGCCCGAACTATAGGCAAGAGTTGAAGTGCCTACCTTTACAACAATTCTCATAATAATTCCCCATTTGTATATTATTGTATAATTATAGCACAACTCTTTGTATTTTCAAAGAAAAAAATAATCTCCCGTATTTTATTACGGGAGATTATACTTTATTTATTCAATTTTGCGTCGATATATCTTGCCGCATCGGTGAAATAATTATTCATAGTTTTATCAAACATACCGTTATCAATACTCGTTGCCATATCTGTATCAATCGGAATTCTTGCAAGTAACGGAAGGTCAAGTTCATCAGCAACAGTCTCTGTCTTACCGGAGCCGAATATATGAAATTCCTTGCCGCAATCGGGACATTTAACATAACTCATATTCTCTATGATACCAAGAATGGGAATATTCATCATCTTCGCCATATTGTACGCCTTTTTAACAATCAAAGAAACCAGGTCTTGCGGAGAAGTTACGATAACAATTCCATCAAGCGGCAAACTCTGAAAAACGGTAAGCGGAACATCCCCCGTGCCAGGCGGACAGTCAACAAACATATAATCCACATTACCCCAGGCAACATCGGTCCAGAACTGCTTTACGGCACCCGCGATAACAGGACCACGCCAAACAACCGGCGACTCTGTATCTTCAAGCAAAAGATTTACCGACATTAACTTTATTCCGCTTTTGCTTTCGGCCGGTAAAATTCCGCGTTCATCCTGCATAGCGCGTGAGTTAACACCGAACATTTTAGGTATTGACGGACCTGTGATATCGGCATCAAGCACCGCCGTTTCATAACCTGCGCGTTTCATACTGACTGCAAGGCCGCCAGTCACCAAAGACTTTCCGACACCACCCTTGCCGCTTACTACACCGATTACACGCTTGATATTACTAAACTCGTTAGTTTGAGCAATAAGACTGGTCGCATCTTTCTTAGCCGATGCACAGTTACTGCAATCCCCATTACAAGATGTCTCGTTACATTTTCTGTCGCTCATTTTAAACTTCCTTCCAACTTTAAAACTGTGTGTATATCTGTTTTATAGAATTTGGCGGTGAATAATACCACTCTTCAATATGGTCATCCAAACAGAAATACTCCACAGGAGTTATAAAATCACTATCAAAACTATCTATTATAATAAGCTTTACCTTCATTTTTTCGGGTATAATGCTTTTTATAAACACACTCGCCTGTTGGCCTATGTAAACATCACTTTTAGGCTCTGCCAAACCCGCAAGATTTGGGGTTAACTCCACAAAAATACCATAACTTTCAACCGAGCGGATTATACCCGTAACGGTCTGACCCGCTTTAAGTAAATCAGCATTTTCTTGCCAGGTACCGAGCAATTCCTTATGGGATAACATTATCTTCCCATCAGGCATTATCTGTTTTACAACAGCCTTTATATCACTTCCGACACAAAAACGGTCGGACGGATGAGATATACGGGATACCGAAATAGAATCAATAGGCAGTAAGGCAATTATTCCGCAACCTATATCACAAAAAGCGCCAAAACTTTCAAGGTGGGTTATCCTGGCATCTATTATATCCCCCGGGACCAGCTGCTTTATATGATTTTCTATACATTGTTCCTGAGCCATACGGCGCGACAGTATAGCATACATTTTACCTTCTTTATCGGTTTCAACACTTTTTACGGTAAAGCAGACAGCCTTGCCAACGCGAGATATAAGTGCAATGTCCCGAACATTCCCTACGCTAATGCCAATAGCGCCAACATCTCTTGGAATTATGCCCTTCATACAACCGAGATTCACTATCAAATTATGCTCTGCATCACACATAAAGGCAGTCGCTTCCAGAATATCACCAGACTGCATAGACTGTGTTATACTAAGCGGCGTATGAATTTTCTTTTTATTAGATACAGTATCACTTAGCCAACCTTCAGGAAAATAACCCTTCATCATT
>JAZNUZ010000102.1:0-1579 GCA_045592605.1 Acutalibacteraceae bacterium | reverse complement strand
GGAGATTCGGTTAATAAGTATCTTATAGAATGTAACGGTAAAACCTATAATTCTTCTTACTTCCAAGCGTATTACGGATTTTTATGCGCTTTGCAGTGTATGGATTTCGAAGTGGAAAATCTCACCCAAAAACCCGAGCTTAAAATGACCTTTATCTACGATGATAAAGACAAAGAGCCAACTGTTATTGAGTATAAAAAAATCAACGCTACAAGATATCAGTATGAAATTGATGGCGTGGCTATGGGTAGAATAGGTTCTTCAAGCTATAATAAAATATACAAAAACCTTGAACGCCTACTCGCAGGCAAACAAGTAATTGTAAATTAATAAAAATCACTAACCCACAAAGCAAAACTGCTTTGTGGGTTTTAAAGTTTTAAATAAAATATAAAAATTTTAAAAGTTTTGCTTACATAAAAAATTTTCTTTTGGTATAATTAAAGTAGCAAAAGGCGGTGTTTTTATGTATAAAATAGGGGATAAGGTGGTTTACGGACAAGTTGGTGTTTGTACCATTACCGATATTTGTGAAAAGGTTTTAATTAAAAGGCAAAAGCGTGAATATTTTGTGCTAAAGCCGGTAGATTTTGATAATAATCTTATTTATGCGCCCATAGAAAACGGTAAGGTTTACATGCGCCATCTTATTTCTAAGGAAGAAGCCAATAGCTTGATTGACAGTATTCCTTCGATTATTGACGGACTTTCGGGCGAAGAAGAAATTACAAAGGAAGAATATACCGAGAAGATAAACAACCATTCCTTAAATGATTTAGTAGAGCTTACGGCATTTATTTATTCCAAAAAACGTAATGCACAAACTCTTAAAAAGCGACTAAATGCTATTGATGAAAAATATATGAAAATAAGCGAAAATCTGCTTTTTGGTGAGCTTGCGGCTGTACTTGAGATACCTATAAATCAGGTACAGGGTTATATAGAAAAAAGAATAGAAAAATAAAAGAAAGTATCAAATGATACTTTCTTTTTTATATGGTTATTATATTGTCGCAAAAATCGATGCTTGTTTTACGGTGGGTTACTAAAATTACAGTCTTGTCGTTTAGTTCTTTTATGTTAGAAAGTAGAGAAAGCTCGGTTTCCTTATCAAGAGCGCTTGTAGCTTCATCCAACAAAAGTACGGGAGTATCTGCTAAAAGTGCACGCGCAATTGCCAAGCGTTGTATCTGACCTTCAGACATACCGCCGCCGCGCTCTGTAAGTAAAGTATCGTAGCCGTTTTCCAAAGAAGCAATATAGTCGTGAATTTTTGCAGTTTTGCACACCTTTATAATTTCACTTAAAGGTATATCGGGGTTGCAAAGGGTTAGGTTATCACGAATACTGCCCGACAAAATCATATTTCCTTGCGGAACGAAAGCGAAAAGTGGGCGAGTAGCGGCGCTTACATCGATTTCGTTATTTATTTTTATATTTCCGCTTGTGGTATCGTAAAGGCCTAAAATAAGCTTAAATAAAGTGGTTTTACCTATACCCGAAGTGCCTACAATTGCGGTCATACTGCCTTTTTCTATTTTAAAGTTAAAGTCCTTTAAAATAGGCTTATCGCCGTAGC
>JAZNUZ010000101.1:0-12045 GCA_045592605.1 Acutalibacteraceae bacterium | reverse complement strand
GCATTTCCTATATGGATATAGTTATATACTGTCGGTCCACAGGCATAGATTTTAACCTTGCCTTCTTCTATTGGTACAAATTCATCTTTTTTTCTGGTCAGTGTATTAAATATTCTCATTATTCGGTCTCCTTTTTAAGTTGTTTTTCGAGTTCGTATATGCGCCTTTCAAGTCGGCAAATTTCCTGAGCCACAGGGTCTGGTATATGAATCTGGTCAAGGGGTTTTACCTTGATGCCATCGCGTTTTACAACACGCGCAGGAACGCCAACAACGGTACTATCGGGTGGTACTTCTTCGAGTACAACAGCACCCGCCGCTATACGCGAATTATCCCCGACTTTAAAGGGGCCTAAAACCTTAGCGCCCGAACTTATCATAACGTTGTTGCCGATAGTTGGGTGTCTTTTACCTGTGTCTTTTCCCGTACCGCCAAGCGTTACACCCTGATAAATCAGCACATCGTCCCCAATTTCCGTAGTCTCTCCGATAACAACGCCGTGGCCGTGGTCAATCACCAATCGGCGACCTATTGTCGCACCCGGATGAATTTCGATACCTGTCTTTTTTGCGGCGCGCTGGGAAATCCAACGGGCAATAAACGGCATTTTATGGGTATAGAAAAAATGTGCGCGGCGATACATTCTTATTGCCTTGACACCGGGATAGAGAAAAAATATTTCAAGTGAACTTTTTGCGGCAGGGTCTCTTTCTTTTACCGCATTTATGTCTTCCATTATTCTCCCGAACAAAGAAACAACTCCTTAAACTAAAATAAAAAGCCCCCGCGTCTTGCGACACGGAGGCGGTAATACCACGGTTCCACTCCTGTTTATAACTCGTGTGGCTTATAACGGTGCCTTGCCGCCCGAACATACTGTAATTTCCGCACGGGTGCTGATGGGTGCATTCGCCGTACCTACTCACAAGAAAATCTCTCAATCTATGGATTTTCATCCCTGTTGTGTCCGATTACGGTTACTGGTCCCTTTTTGCGCATTTCATTTATATAATACATTATAGCAGATTTTTTGAATTTGTCTACTTTAATTTTCTGCCTTTAAAAACCTGATAAAGAAAACAAGATAACAAATTTCGAACGCTACTGCCGCCGTCGACATAAGTGCTACGCCGCCCGACACATTTAACTGTCCGAATGCCGAAATACAACTGCATACAAGGTTAAATACAAGCCATTTCTTTACTGTATCTTGCTTTTCTATTTTACAAATACCTGTTCTTGCAGACTGTTCGAATGACTCGGCGCATTTAAGGTATGACCTATACATTGTTAAATTAAACACTAAACAAACAACCGCCACGACAAAAAATATCGCGCCGAAGATGATTAAGAACAGACCTATATTCTGCATTAAAAATGCTATTCCGCCGCCAAGCAGCATATCGAAGCCTTCAAATTCTATCAAGCCTTCGTTAACGCCTTCAACAAATGAATCAATAAGTTCTGCGTTGGCAGAAACTCCTATTAGCATCATTAAAATTCCAACAACCGAGAAAACACCTACAACTATCCACAAAAGAACACGATAAACGGTGACCAATATGCGAAGGGTTTTAAGCGGTGAAACATACTCTGCGAGTGGTGATGCGCTCTTTGCAGAGTTATGCAGTTTCCAGAAAGATATAATTGCAAAAATCTCCAATATCGGAATGCTCACGTTTCCTGATAATAAACCCGACAAAAATGTCCCGGATGCCGCTAACGTGAAAAAGAGTATGGCATAGAAAAAGTTTTTGCTTTCGAATTTAAAGCCCAAAGCAGTAGTGCCGAATGTGGTTTCATTCAGGTCGTTTACTGCCTTGCCGCAGTTATGACAAAAAACAACATTTTCTTCTAATTCCTGTCCGCAATGCTTACAATACATAAGTTTTCCCCCCTTTATTTTTCGGGATTTATACATTCCTTATTATCTATAAGGTATATAATCCCTGAAATCACGGCGAGTACCGCCGAAATCCATAAGAATATATCTGTGAATGTTCTCAGAATATTTGTCAGTAAATCAATTTTTACGATTTCAATGACAAATTCTGCCGCTAAGACATAAATGATTGCCACCATCTGAGCGACCGTTTTGAGTTTACCAAAGATATTTGCGGCAATTACCTTGCCGCCCGATGAGACTGCCACGAGTCTTAATGATGAAATTAAAAACTCTCTGAAAAGTACGATGAAAAGTATCCAACCGATACCTTTGCCTATTCCGTTTACCGCAAAACCGATAAACGCTGCCGTTGTAAGCATTTTATCGGCGAGTGGGTCTAAGAATTTTCCGAAATCGGTTACAAGGTTATGCTGTCTTGCATATTTGCCATCGAACATATCGGTCAGTGATGCGGCGATAAAAAGCAGAAGCGCCGCTACATAATGTCCTTTGAAGTTCCACACCATAAAGAGCATAAATACAGGTGTTGCAATAATTCTTGCAACGGTTAACTTGTTGGGTAAATTTAATTTCATTGTACTGCTTCCCCTAATAAATCATATTCAAGTGAGTCGTTAACTTCTACTTGTACAAAATCGCCTATTACGAGCGGCGTAGTTGTTGTAAAGAAGATTTTTCCATCCACTTCGGGCGCATCATACTGCGTTCTGCCGAAATACGCCTTTATATAACTGTCATATCCTTCGATTAAAACTTCAAGTGTTTTGCCGACCTTTTCTGCATTCTTTTCGCCCGATATTAAAAGTTGGTCGTTCATAATAATTTCGAGTCTATCCTGTTTTAACTGCTCATCGAGTTGGTCGGGATAGGTGGCGGCTACTGTATCTTCTTCGAGAGAATATGTAAAGCAACCGAGCCTATCAAACTTCATTTTCTTTATAAATGAATGTAGTGTTTCGAACTGTTTATCGGTTTCTCCCGGGAAACCTGTAATAAATGTAGTGCGAATTGTAACATCGGGTATTCTTTCCCGCAGTTTTTCTATCAGTTTTTCATATTCTGCGGCACTTCCGCGGCGGTTCATACGCTTTAAAACTTCCGTGTCGGCGTGTTGAAGCGGTATATCGAAATATTTTACCAATTTGTCATTCCGCGCCACCGTATCAATCAGCTCATCGGTTATCTTTTCAGGATAGGTGTAAAGTGTTCTTATCCAGCGTATACCATCTATCTCGCTTAGTCTCTGCAGTAACTCTGCGAGTTTCGCCTTGCCGTAAATATCTTCGCCGTAAGCGGTGGTGTCCTGTGCTACTACCACCAATTCCTTAACGCCATCTTTTGCCAATCTTTCGGCTTCGGCAACGATATCTTCAATTTTGCGGCTACGCATTTTTCCGCGAATCAGGGGTATGGCACAATATGTGCAGCAGTTATTACAACCATCTGCAATTTTAAGGTATGCCGTAAACGGATATCCACCTAAAATTCTCGGTGTGTTCATATCCAGGTCTTCTTTGGCGCCGTAACTGTTCTTCTTTTCGCCTTCGATGGCTTTCTTTACAATTTCTGCAATATCTTTATTGCTACCGAGTCCGACAACAACATCTGCTTCGGGTATTTCTTCGGTAATATCATCTTTATAACGTTCTGCCAAGCATCCCGTTACAATAACCGCTTTACACACACCATCTGTCTTATATTTTGCCGCTTCGATAATATTCTCAATGGCTTCGCTTTTTGCATCTTCAATAAATCCGCAGGTGTTTATAATTATCGCATCTGCATCTGCTTCTGCTACGCCTATCTCGAATCCCGCCTGATTTAAGAGATACAGCATACTCTCTGCATCTACCTGATTTTTAGGACACCCGAGTGAAACGAGTGCAACTTTGTATCCCATATTATTCCTCACTGTACCTTAATTGTTCGCTATACTCTGCTAAAACGTGTTTTACATCCGAATAATTAAAACCTTTTCTGAGCAGTGCCGCAAAAACCTTTTTTATTTCTTCTTCGCTAACCATTTTCTGTCGGTAATTTTTGTTTATTACCGCGCGTAACTGCTGACACGGGTCAACATCAAATAAATCGAGAGCCGCCTTGATAGTCTCGCGCTCGAGTCCCTTGTTTATCATTTTCCGCTCGGCTTCGCGTACCGACACACAGCGTGACAAATATTCTTCGGCAAGTCTTTCAGCAAAGGCCATATCGTTAATAAGTCCGAGTTCGGTCATTCTCTCTAATACCTTTTCGGTGGTTTCCTTTTGGAAAGATGCCTGTTTTAATTTCTCGCGCAATTTCTTTGCCGACATACTGCCGCGCTCAATATACCATACGGCGCGGGAAAGCGCTCGGCGGTAATCTGACTCTTTTATAAACACTTTAAGAGTATCTGCATCTAACTCGCTGTCCTGTCGTATCCCTTTTTCCAGGCAATAGTCCTTGTCTAAAAAAGCGGTTTTTCCGCTGTCAAATGTTACTTTAAACAAATGACCGCGTTCGGCTTCAATTTCGGTAATTTTCATTATTCATCAACCGTAATGTCTATATTAACCTTTCTGCGCGGACGGATTTCGGCATCTTCCGGCATAGAAATTTCTGACACAGTAGTCGGTTTTTCTTCTACCACACCCGCCATAGCATCATAAATCTTCTGCTCAATTTCGTTTGCGAGTTCGGTGTTATCTGTGAGCAACTGTTTTACGTTATCTCTGCCTTGACCGATTCTGGTGTCTCCGTAATAGAACCACGCACCACTACGGCGCAGAACTTCGAACTTGACACCAAGGTCAACGATTTCACCGACACGGGAAATACCTGTTCCGTACATAATATCAAATTCGGCTTCTCTGAACGGCGGCGCTACCTTATTTTTAACAATCTTAGCGCGTGTACGTGAGCCGATCATTTCGCCGCCTGTCTTTATGGTTTCTACTCTGCGGATATCAATACGAACACTCGAATAGAACTTAAGTGCGCGGCCGCCTGTTGTAGTTTCGCTGCTACCGTAAATTACACCGATTTTATCGCGCAACTGATTAATAAATATAGCAACGCAGTTTGATTTTGAAATTACACCTGCCAACTTTCTGAGTCCCTGCGACATAAGACGCGCGTGGAGACCAACGTGGTTATCTCCCATATCGCCTTCAATTTCTGCTTTGGGTACTAATGCGGCTACAGAGTCGATTACTACAACATCGATAGCGCCCGAACGTACAAGCGCTTCGGTAATTTCGAGTGCTTGTTCGCCCGTATCGGGTTGAGATACAAGCAGAGAATCAATATCTACTCCGAGATTTTTTGAATATTCGGGGTCGAGTGCGTGTTCAACATCAATAAACGCGGCATTTCCGCCGTTTTTCTGTGCTTCGGCGACAATATGAAGCGCAACGGTGGTTTTACCTGATGACTCAGGTCCGTAAATTTCCACAATTCTTCCGCGCGGCACACCGCCGATACCAAGGGCTAAGTCAAGTGATACCGAGCCGGTTTTAATGTGCTCAACATTCATACCGAAATTTTCTCCAAGTCGCATAACTGCGCCTTTTCCATACTGTTTTTCAATCTGGGATAATGCCGTTTCGAGAGCTTTACTTCTATCTTCTGCCATTTTTCTTGTCCCCTTAATCTATATAAATTTTGTTTGTTTGCTTAAATTATATCTATTCCACTGTCCCAAAAACAACCCTTTGAATTCCGCCATAGTCATCCTTGGTGCTAACAGAGTGAAAACCGTTTGCCGAAAATAAATCTTTAACTTCTTCGCACTGGTCAAAACCCACTTCTACCGCCAACATACCGCCTGTTTTCAGATACTTTTTATATCGGCTTAAGATACATCGGTAGAAAAGCAGACCATCTTCGCCGCCGTAGAGCGCCGAATCGGGCTCGTGCGAAGTTTCTTCATCAATAATTCCCATACCTTCGGCTGAGATATAGGGCGGATTGCTCACAATTAAGTCATATTTTTTATCGGGTATAAAATTAAATACATCGCCTTTTATAGCATTTACTGTAGCATCATTTTTCTTTATATTTTTTTCTAAATATTTGATGGCTTCATCATACTTTTCCAATGCATCTACCGTGCATTGCTTGTTTTTAGCTATTGCGACCGCCACACAACCGCTGCCCGAACACAAATCGAGCACCGCAGGGTTTTGTTTTTCTTTTAAGAAATCAAGTGACCTTTCAACCAGAGTTTCGGTGTCGGCTCGCGGTATCAGAACACCTTCGCCCACACTGAAATCGAGTCCGTAAAACGACCATTCGCCTAAAATATACTGTAGCGGATAACGGGACAGTCGGCGGTTTAAGATTGAATTATACGCCGTTTGCTGCAGCGGGGTCAGTTTACTGTTATATAGGGATAGTATCTCGCTATTCGAGTATCCCGTAACATACTTTATTATCTGTTTTGCTTCAAAGTTGGCAGACTCTATCCCTGCTGATTTTAATGCTTTTTTTGCATCGTTATATGCCGTAAAAATTGTCATTGCTCTATTCCTGCTTTTTCGGGTATTACTTCACTCATAGCAGCGATAGCCACTTCTATCATACTCTCATCCGGCTCGATGGTAGTAATTCTCTGAAGCCACATACCAGGTGCCGAGATGATTTTTGTAACCAGATTATCGTACTTTCCGCAGATTTTTATAAGTTCGTATCCGACACCGCAGATAAAGGGCACAAGCAGAATTTTTACCGCCACCCAAAGAAGCGTATATGAGCGCAGTGTTGGGAAAAGTATTGTAATAAGCGAAGAAATAACAATACTTACAATCAGCATAAGTATCAAAAACGATGTTCCGCAACGCGGATGGAAGCGGCGATGTCTCTTAATGTTTTCGATGGTCAGTTCTTCCCCTGCTTCATAGCAGAATATGGTTTTATGCTCGGCGCCGTGATACATAAACACGCGTTTTATGTCTTTCATACGTGACACCAAGAACATATAGATTACCATAATTATAATCTTAATTATGCCTTCAAAAAGCGGCGCTAAAAATTCGATATTATCCCCGAAAACCCACATAAGTCCATCAAAAGCAAGGGCGGGGAGATACACAAACAGAAATACCGACAGTACCACCGCCAACACCGATGCTACTGCCATAATTGCCGCCAGTACGCCCGATGATGTTTTTTCACCATCTTCTTCATCGGCAAAGCCAGATTTATCGGCGGAAATGCTCAGCGCTTTGTAGCCTTGAATCATGGATTCTACAAAATTTACAACTCCGCGAATAATCGGCAGATTTAAAATTTTTACCTTTTCTTTAACCGATGTAAAAGAAATTTCACTGATATCAATACTGCCGTCCGGTACCCTGACCGCCATAGCAGTACGCTCGGGTCCGCGCATCATAATACCTTCTATCAGCGCTTGTCCGCCAATCGATGTATATTTACATTTACTCATTTTTATCAATCCTTAAATTTTGCCTTCATTTTCGGGCTCAACTTCAATCTCACTGATTTCTTCGGTTTCGGGTTCTTCATAAAGCGGCAAAGCGACAGTAACTGTCGTTCCTACACCTTCGGTGCTTTCTATAAAAATAAGCCCTTTATGTTGCTTTACAATTTCATCGGCAACCGCAAGTCCTATACCTGAGCCGCGTACTGTTTTGTTTGATTTGAAGAATTTTTCCTTAACCCTATCTATATCCTGTGCAGGTATGCCGACACCCGTATCCTTGACAACTACCTTTACACAAGCATCATCCTGACTTTGCTCAATCAGTACCTGTCCACCCGCTTCGGTATATTTTACGGCGTTATCGATTATATTGATAAACACCTGTTTGAGTCGGTTTTTGTCACCCAAAATTGTAGAATCAAGTTTGGGCTCAATAAACGACAGGGAAATTTCGTGTTGATTGGCAAACTCGGCATACATATCGGTAACTTCTGAAAGAAGACCCGATACGCCTATCGGACTTGTATTAACAATCATTCTGCCCGACTGCATACGGGAAAAGTCAAGAAGTTCTTCAACAAGACCTGAGAGTCTTTCGGCTTCGTTTAATACAACCGACAAGCCTTTTTCTACTATTTCGGGGTCGGTGCCTACCGACATTTTTGCAGTTTCACCCCAACCGCGAATTGCGGTAAGCGGAGTTCTGAGTTCATGCGACACAGAAGAAATAAAATCATTCTTCATATTCTCTGCGCGTCTGAGTTCTGCCGCCATATAGTTTATAGAGTCGCAAAGTTCGCCGATTTCATCGTTTTTATTAATCACAATCGATGTTTCAAAGTCGCCCGATGCGATTTTTCTCGCCGCCGCGCTAACTTCACGTATCGGTTTTGCGATGGACTTTGTAAAGTAGAGTCCCATAGCCGCAGTAATGCCTATCATTGAAAGACCTACAGCCGCAAAAATTATCCACAATGTTCTGACAGAACGGTTCATATTTTCAAGCGACACTCTCCAACGGATTGCACCGTTAGAGCCTTTGCCATAATCGGTAAGCAGATTTGTGCCGCAAAGCACGGGTTCTCCGAATTCGGTTTTCGTTTCTATGTAGGCGGTGCCATCCGGACGGGTAAGCGCCGCTTCATAGTCGGGCATCTTTTCATCTTCGCTCGGTAAAAATCCGTTTGTCGACATAAAAACATTGCCATAGGCATCTATTATTTCTATTTCTACCTTGTCTTTATGCTCGAAATTTTCGGCGTACTCACGCGCCGTAGAGTAAAAACTTTCGGGGGAAGCCAACGACAGTACCGAAAAATCCTGCGCGTACTCGTTGGCTCTGGTACGTACGCGTTCTACATAAACGGTTCTGACAAAGGAAAACAGTATTATTTCGGCAACAACGACAAAAAGGCAAACGACCAGAAGTACGTTTACCGTAAGTTGTCTTGCAATACTTTTAAACCGAATATGCAGTTCCATTTATCTCTTCCTTTGCTGAATTATTCTTCGGTGTTCCACTTATATCCCATACCCCAGACCGTTACCAAGTGCTTAGGACTTGATGGCTGGTCTTCTATCTTCATACGAAGTCGGCGGATATTAACATCAACTATTTTTTCTTCGCCGAAATAAGCACTGCCCCATACTCTGTTGAGAATATCAGAACGGTCAAGCGCCGTATCGGGATTGGTGAAGAAATATTCTATTATCTGGAACTCTACCTGTGTAAGTTCTATATTGGTACCTTTTTTCATAAGTGTTCTGCGGCGCAGATTAAGGGTAAAGTCACCGAGAGTTATCTCATCACTGCTCTTCTGCGGCGCGGCGGTGCCCTTTAATTCTACTCTGCGGTAAAGCGAGTCAACACGCGCAAGTAGTTCCGCAGGACTGAACGGCTTGGTTATATAGTCATCCGCGCCTAACATCAGTCCGCTTATTTTATCCATTTCCTGAGCACGAGCCGTAAGCATTATTATTCCGAGTGTTTTAGAACGGTTGCGAAGTTCTTTACAAAGTGTAAAACCATCCATTCCCGGCATAGAAATATCAAGAAGCGCTATATCAAAGCCCTGAATATCGTTATCATAAATATCGAGCGCTTCTTCACCCGAACCTGCTTCTACCGTAGTATAGCCGGCACGGTTTAAATTAATGGCTTCAAATTCGCGTATTGCGGTTTCATCTTCAACGATAAGTATCCTTTTCATAATTTCTCCTATTAATTATTCAAGAATTTTAAACATGGAAGTAAACTCTTCGATAGTTACCGATGTTTTTTCTGTATCGGCGCCAATGCTTACCATATAGCAGTAATCGGTGCCGCGCGTTATTTCTACGGCATTTTCGATTCTTATAGCACCGGCTAAATGCTTCTGTTCAATGGGTACGGTCTGTACTCGAACGAGAACCGAAGAAGAGTTGCCTGTTTTTTCATCAATCGACATTATATTACGTATGCGGTTGGGGGTATCCCTTGTCACCGTTATATTGTCGTTCCATTTTTCCGGAATAACAATATAATATCCATCAACATAATTCATAAGCGCTGAGAAAGAAAGGGATAACTCGCCATCAATAAGCGAATACCACTCGGTTTTATAAACATTATCACTTTCGTTTTGCGGATTCCTTGTGAGAAGTACGGTGACGGGGATTTCGTAGACACCATCGTTTTCCATATCTCTTATTGTAACGTTCGACTCTCTATAGGTTGAAATTTCGGTGCCGTCATTTTTGAGTAATGCGTTCACCATACCGCTCCCGGTGATTTCGAGAATTTCTGTCTTGGTGCCGCTACCCTTTGCAGCATCAAAATATATTGCGGTGTTGCCGTTTGCTAATTTTGCAACAACGGGTTTATAATAGGAAGTTACAGTATTATCAAGCATGACATTTCCGAGTTCGAGTATACCGTTTTGGGTGATTTTGATAAGTCGTGCGTGTGCCTTTTCGTTTTTTGCATCCAGATGACTGACAAACAGTTCCTGATTTCCATCACCATCTATATCCTGACACAAGTAGTGGGTATATTCTTCGGTTATATGCTGTAAAAGTTTTTCGCCATCAAACCCATATACCCCAACCGTTTTATCAACCGTTCCGTATACCGACCATCCGACAAGTATTTCAAGATTACCGTCTTTATTCATATCCTTAAAGTCGACCGTCTCGATACCACTTGCCACGCACTTAAAATCACCTACCGACTGCCACTTTTCGCCGTTTTTGATTATAAGATTTATGTGCATTGTAACGGTGTTATCGTTTGTGGTACTGTAAAAGGCGAGAGCTTCTTCGGTGCCGTCATCATTTATGTCCTTTTGGAGAATCGCTGAACGGTAGTCGCCAAGGCTTGGATATTTTAATGTATATTTTTCGGTTACCGCATTCTCAAGCGCATTTTGTATTTCGTGCATTTCACCCTTAGGCCGCGGCGGTTTAAGTAAATTCTCGCCCCAGTCATCGCCCGACATACTGCAGCCGCAAAGGCTTATCAGTAGCGCCGCTATAATTAAAAATGCAGTTATTTTCTTTATTGGCAACCTATCTCCCCACCTTTCAAATCTATTCACAGTCAATTATATCACAACAGTTTTCAAAAATAAAGTAAAACTCTTTCTCTTTTTATAATATTATATAATCTTTTTACACTCGCGCCGTTTTACGATATTTATGCGGCGTTATTTCCATTGTTTTTTTAAAAACGGTTGAAAAATAATTACTATCGTGAAAACCGCACTTTTCGGCTATTTTGGTGACCGATATATCGGTTTCCTTTAAAAGTTTTTCGGCATTGAGTATGCGGATATAATTGATGTACTCATTTATTCCCATACCCAGTACCGATTTGAATTTTCTTGATAGATGACCTTCGCTGAATGCAAACTGGCGACTGAGTGACGCCAGAGAAATATCGTGATGGAAATTTGCCGAAATATATTCGGAAATTTCGTATATTATGCGGTCAGACTCGGCGCTTTCATTCGTTTTGTCGGTCTTAAAGCGAATAATCATAATGAGTAGCTGCTTAATATACGATTTCAGCATTATTTCCTTAAAAGCTCTTTCCTTTTTATATTCCTTTTCAATTCTGCGGAACATATCTTCTATTTTTATTAAATCGCTTTTCTGTGGGCGGATAAGTTTTGTTTTTGAGAGTTCATCAATCACGGGTAATATATCATCATCCAACAACGCTTCATCGAAGCTAAGTAACATTCGCTCAAGACTTACTCTTTCTTCACTGTCAGTTTTATGTATTACACCTTTAGGAATAAACACAATATCCCCTTTTTTTATTTCCAGTATTTCATCTCCGATAAAATACTTGGTTTCACCATCCAGCAAATAATAAACTTCATAGTTATCGTGAAAGTGTATTTCTGTATACTTTCTTCTTTTGGCTACCTTTTCATAGGATATAAACTCATCCTGCCGCAATATGTTTTCCACGGTTTCACCCCTGTTTGTTTATAATTTACTTAATTTTAACATAAAAACAGGGTGTTTGCAATCAAAAAATTAAAGTTTTTATGTATAAAAGTCAAAATAACAAAGGAAAACACAAAAAAATTGTTGTATACTTTAGCTAGCAAAAAACATTTTATATAAGAAGAGTTTTTTATGAAAGCAACTGTAAAAGATGTTAAAAATTTGAAAATCGCGTACATAGGCGGCGGCTCACGTGGTTGGGCTTGGGGACTTATGAGCGATT
>JAZNUZ010000100.1:0-5796 GCA_045592605.1 Acutalibacteraceae bacterium | reverse complement strand
GGTACAAGCATTGCTTAAAAAAGCGGCGACACTTGATATTGAAACTATTTGCCCCTTGCATGGTCCGATATTAAAAGAAAATTTAGGCTATTACCTTAATTTATATAATATTTGGTCGAGCTACGGTGTAGAGAGTGAAGGGGTTTTAATTGCATATACATCTGTGTATGGCAATACAAAGGCGGCAGTAGAACTGTTAGCAGAAGAACTTAAAAAGCAGGGTTGCGAAAAGGTAGTTGTCAGTGACCTTGCTAGAAGCGATATGACAGAGAATATTGAAGATGCCTTCCGTTACGGAAAAATAGTGTTGGCAACCACAACCTATAATAACGATATTTTCCCGTTTATGAAGGAATTTATCAATCACTTGACCGAACGAAATTTCCAGAACAGAACTATAGCATTTATAGAAAATGGCTCTTGGGCACCGACGGCCGCCAAGACAATGAAAAAAATGCTTGAAAACTGTAAAAACTTAACCTATACCGAAAATACAGTTAATATTTTATCGGCATTGGATGACAAATCAAAAGAACAGATTATGTCCCTTGCCAAAGAGTTGACAAAGAACTAAAAAATAACCCTGATTGAATGAAAAATTCAATCAGGGTTTTATTTATTTAAGTTCCAATCTGCACCTATGCATTTTACATATTAAAGGATAAAAAATCTTGCCAAAAGAATTAAGGGCTATAGCGGTTTTATATTTTGCAAATTCATAATAGGCATCTGGACAAGTGTCTTTAAGGCGCTCAAAAAATCCGTAAAGATTCTCTTTGTTTTGTTTTGTAGGCGGAAAAGAAAGTAAGGTGCCAAGCTGAGTTCCTGTCAGCATAACAAGTTTATTTAGTATATATCTTGCAATACTCTTGTTATCCGCTTTTGTTCTATTATAAAGTTCCACAATCGAAAACAACATATCATCGTGCATTTTTATGTTTCTCTGCATACTCTCGGGCGCCATACTTTGTCCGGAAAGGGACACTCTGTACATATAAACATCACAGTCAATATACAAAACAGTTTTAACAAACGGCGCAGGGAATAAGAGATACTGAATATCGGTGTAAAACCCATTGAATACGCGTATGTTATTGTCTTTGAGAATTTGGGTTTTAAATGTAACCGAATGCATTTCGAGTGATAAAGATTCACACACTTTGGAAAAGTCTTCGGTAGTGCCGTTTTTTAGTCCTTGTATTTTAACCTTTTTGGTTAAATTGGTTTTATCATCGACACATATATAATTTGTAACAACCATATCGGCATCAGTGCTCTTAAGCGCTTTGACAAAAGTTTCAAAACCTTCGCCTACCCAGTCATCCGCATCGACCATACGGAAGTATTTACCCGTAGCATTTTGAAGTCCCGTGTTTACTGTCGAGCCGGGACCTGCATTTTCCTGATTTATAAGTTTTACGGTATTTGGATATTTTTCGGCATACTCCTGTACAATCTGTGCTGTAGAATCCTTTGAGCCATCGTTTATTACAAGCACTTCAATATCATCAGCGCAGTCGGAATTTACAAACGAATCGAGATTTTGGCGGATAAGTCGTTCCATATTATACGCCGCGACCGAAATACTAAGCGTTTTCATTACGTTCACTTCCGTTTTCTATTTTACTGATGTAATAATTCATATAGCCAAGAGACACCCACAGAACTGTCGAAGCAGGGGAAATAACAAACAACATTTCGGCGATAAACAGACTGCAGACAGAAAGTACCGTGCAAATACCAATGATGGAAGCTATAAGATAAAATTTTTCACTGGCGAATATTTCTTTGAAATTTCGGATAATTCGTACTATTACATATATCATAAACGACATAAACAGAATAATACCAACGATACCGCAACTTGTAAGCACTTCAACATAGGTGTTATGCATACTGTCAAATTTCATATGGTAGTTATTTATAATATACGTTTTAGGCAGATTTTTTTCAGCAAATGCGCGGATATTTGCGCGACTAACACCAAAAATAGGGGATTCGCTGAATATTTCAAGGGCGCTTTTCCATATTGCAAAACGCTGATTTGAAATATCAGTAGATAAATCATATCCTCGGTCGAAAATATCTTCTTCGGGGGTTTCGGTATCAGGGTCTTCATCGGGTTCGGTATCTGTTCCGGGGTCATCGACACCGGGTGTGTCGACAGTTCCGCTGTTTTGTGAAGAATTAGTGAAATTTACAATATTATTAACGGTAGATTTTATTGCCGCGGGGCCAAAATAGGTAATGCAAAAAGTAATAGCGGCAACCAAAACAATGGCAATAATATTTTTGATTTTGTTTTCAAATAATTTTCTTTTAACACAAAACAATACAACAAGCATTATAGAACCTGCCGTTATCGAAACGCTTCCTGTTCTCGAACCCGAAAATACGATATAGAAAAACTGAAGCACAATATTAGATATATTAAGCGCTTTAAGTAAAGGCTTTTTGGTGTTTATTAAAAAATAACCCGACAATATAATCGCAACCGATGCAGTAATAGCGCCGATATTTGGGTCCCAATATACGCCGTAAAGTCTGCCAAACCAGAAGCCTATAAAATAGGATGGCAGAGCATTCTGTACCGCCCCTGCGAAAGCCTTTTTATATCCTGCGAGCATAACGACAAAACTCGCAACAGACATTATAGCGCTGATAATTAGAAAGTAATTTGCCGCAACGGCTGTTCTTTTCTTAACATCTTCGGGGTTTTCATTCAGGTCTGTAGCATAAAGCAGTCCGAACTGAAATACCGTAAAAATAAGAAAACGCAGATTTTCATACCAACCGTAACTGAAGGTTATGAGTGATGAAATAAGAAATCCTATGGCAAATAGTATAAGTAAAATTATTCCCGCCGTTTTCTTATAATATTTAAAAGATATAAAGCGCTCTAATAAAATTACCATACCGAGAGCTACAGTCGGCCACTGAACTACAGATATAATTTTATTGCCGAAGGTAAGAGAACACAACTGCAAAAAACCGACAGTCATAAACAAAAGCGTAAATACAAGCACCGCTATTTTGTCGAATTTTCTGGTTTTAATGTAAAACTTTTCCATAAACTTAACTCCTTAAAATGTCAAGTAACTGCTTCTTCTGATTAGCAATATCAAAGTTCTGTATAACTTCTTTAGTAAGTTTTGCCGCCGTTCTATCGGTTATGATATTTATAGCCGCATCGGCCCAACGAGAAGCATCGTTTGTAGGCAAGAATAGGACATTTTCGGCGATTTTAGTATCCCGTGCAATGCTATCCGATAAAATACAGGGCAACCCTGAAAACTGTGCTTCTATACAAGCAATAGACAGTCCTTCAAATCGCGATGGAAATATAAAAGCATCTGCGGCAGACAAAAGTTCCGGCACATCCGCCCTTACGCCTAAAAATTTTACGTTGTCGGCAATACCGAGTGAGTCGGCGTATTCACATATAGTATCAAAGTCGTAGCCTGTGCCAACCGACAACAAAACTGCATCTTTATCCTTTTCGCAAATTTTCTTCATTACATCCATTAGAAAATGGTGATTTTTAGCGAAGTTGAAGTTACCTATATGAATAAATACCTTTTTTTCATCAAGGTTTAATTCTTTTCGTTTTTTACGGCGGTTTTCTTCATCGAAACCGAATCTTGCGCCATCCACCGCGTTGTATATAATTTCATACGAGCCGCTAAAAAGCCAGTCACCAGCTACCGCAGAACAGGCGAGTCGGCGTGTTGCGCATTTTGTCAATACTGGTTTGAAAATATTATTCAAAGCAGTGCGAATAAGTCGCACACAGCGGTTTGTTCGGTCAACGGCAGATGCGTGAGAGTGCGCTATTCGGTTAGGCACTTTCTCACTTTTAGCGGCAAGCAAGCCCATACAGTTAAACGCTTCGGATATATTGAAATAAGCGCCGTCATATCCGCCGTTTTTTATAATATTTTTTATCGCTTTATATTGGGAAAACGGTTTTTTAAGACTTGGAATTTCCAAGAGACCAAAACCAATCTCATTTAACTGCTCTTTTAAATCGGCAGTAATCTTGTCGGTTAAAAAGTCAAGAACGACCCCGTTTTCACTCGCTACCTTGCTTAGCCCTAACAAATACTTATCAATTCCGCTGTGCTTTCCATCTTGAATATAGCCAACTAAAACTTTTTTCATAAAGTTACCTTTCAAACTTCAGTGAATATATTTTCCAAGCAAAAGAGAAAAATCCAAAACCTAAACTCAAAGCCAGAATTCCGATTTTATCACGCTTCGGTGTATTTGGATTTTTGAGAGCGCCTTTTTTAAGAGAATTTATGCGGTCTATAAGCATTTTTTCAACAGGTTTGTTGCGGACCGAAGAATTAACAAGTTGCGTAAGGGTAGAAAAACAGGCATGCATCTGTTTTCTCTCTGCCGCGGCGGTTAAATCGGGATATTTTTCTTTTATATATGCCGCCATTTCATCTGCCATTTCAACATAATCGAGTTTTTTCTCGTTGAATTTGCACTTCGTGATTGAACTGTTATCTTCTGAGATAATATAGAAATATTTAGGCAGACAACAAAAAACGATTTTTTCCGCTTTATCTACCACTTTGTAGGTAGTGCCTGTATCTTCAAAAACCTTACCTTCATTGTAACGAACAGACTCAAATAATTCTCTCTTGTATAGTTTATCCCAAGCGGTCACAAAAAAACCTTCGTTATAACACATGCGGCGAAGAGCTTCCTTTTTATCAATGATATAAAGCGAGTCGTCCGACCACTGTCTCTCGAGTTTGCCCGACGGATGAACAAAAAGAGCGCCACAAGCCGATATATCGGCACCTGTTTCAAGTAGGTTTTTAAGCATAAATTCTATATAGTCTTCGGCGACATAATCGTCCGAATCAACAAACGCTAAATATTCGCCATTTGCTGCTTCAATACCGCTGTTTCTCGCGCGGGAAAGACCACCGTTTTCGCGGTGTATAACCTTTATGCGATTGTCTCGTTTCTGGTACTCATCGCAAATTCTCCCGCAAGAGTCGGTAGAACCATCATCAACAAGAATTATTTCGGTATTTGTATAGGTCTGCGACAGTATACTGTCAAGACAGATTTCAAGCCTTTTTTCAACATTGTATATAGGCACAATAATACTTACCAAGGGATTTTTTTGCATAGTCTTCTCCTTACAAAAAATCACGCGTTTTAAACAATTAGATTTTATCATATTTTGCGCAAAATAACAAGTTTTTTGCATTAAGTGGACATTAATCATTGAAATATTATTTTTTTGTGTTAAAATAAAAGTAGATTTTAAGATAAAACAAGGAAGTGGTTTTATGCGTTACAGATTTTTGCGTTTTCCGGGCGGCAAACCCAAGGCGGTTACATTCAGTTATGACGACGGCTGCATTCATGATTTGCGCCTTTCGGATATTTTTACAAAATACGGTATGAAGGGCACATTTAACCTTAACGGTGAAACATTTGTAGGCTCTTCAGGGGATAAACCTACAAAGGAGCAGGTTAAAGAATATATTCTTGACCGCGGCCACGAAATTGCAGTACACGGATATTTTCACCGTGCAAACGGCAGGATACGTAACATTGAAGGCATTAAGGAAGTGCTTGACTGTCGCGTAGAACTTGAAAAGAAATACGGTGTAATTGTGCGCGGTATGGCATATCCTGATTCTGGTGTCAGAGAGTTCCATAACGGTGCTGAATATAATGATATAAAGCAGTATTTAACCCAACTTGATATCGCGTATGTCAGAACAGCGGCTTACTATAGACCACTGAAGTCGGAGGCCAAGCGGT
>JAZNUZ010000099.1:0-1666 GCA_045592605.1 Acutalibacteraceae bacterium | reverse complement strand
CCCATCATTTTATTTTCGTCACATATCTTTTTTAGTGTGGCATTAACATCGTTATAATGGGCATAAAGTTTGCTGTTATCTTTTAAATAGTCGCCAAGTCCACCTAAAAGAAAAGGAACATCATATAAATTGAGTTTCTTTTTAAAAGCTTCTAAAATGGGAACTATCTTTTGCTCATAATACTGATAGAGGCTTTCATGGCAGTCGGATTCGCCTTGATGCCATAAAACACCTGCTATTGTAGATGTGCGGGAAGCGAGTTCGGCCATATAACAAGCGTGGTCAAACAAAAGTCCGCCGACACACCATTGGTCAAGGCAGGTGCCACCATCGGCACAGGGAATAATGCCGACATCCACATTTTTTTCTTTTGCATATAGGTCTGCAAAACTTTCCACAAAACTTATACCCGAAAAAGGACGGTCGGGGTTTACGGGAATGAACATATTTTGCCAGCGACCGTTTCGCAAAACAAAAAGTTTATCGTTTTTAATGGGCTCTACTTCGCGAATAAAGCCACGGCCTGCCGCATTTGATTGACCAATAAGTAAAAAGGAATGCATCATTTTTTATTCTCCTTAAAAAGTTGTGTTCTGGAATTAGTGAATTACTTGTCTTCGTTTTTATGATTTCTGAATACAGCACCCAGTATCATAACAATCGCAAAAATTATAAAGTAGAACAATACAGGGAACGAAAAGCCGCCTTCTGCTTGTGCTTTAATATATGGTGTTATACCGTGTGCATAAACTGCTGCAAACACCATAAACGAACAGGAAACGATTGCGAGAACAGGTAATAGAAAACGCTTTACAAATCCAAGTTCTTTTTCTTTTTTCATCCACATGATAAAGATGGGTATGTACATAGCGTAAATGGTGACAATCGGTAGTTCCGAAGAATCAAAGTTAAAATAGCCAAACCAACCGCCATCGGTTAGGTTTGCGCCATAGAAATAGATAAGCCAAACGCTTGATACAAACAGTCCCCAAACCGATGAGTTGGTAACTGCATTTGTTTTTTTGTCTATTTGATTAAAGAGTTCAGGGTTAGGTCCTTCATTTCGACTGGAAATGGCATACATACCGCGGGTAACTCCCATCATCAGTCCGTTTAAGGTACCAAGACAGGATACCACAATACATATATTAAGGAATGCACCGCCGACCTTACCAAAAATGTTTGTGAAAGCGGTGGTTGCGCCTTCATTAATTAAAACCGAATTAGTAGCGCCACCCGCAACACCTATATAGTAGAAAACATAAGCCACAACAACGATTACAGAGCCGATAACCAAGGCAAGTGGCAGATTGCGTTTAGCATCTTTGAGTTCGGCATTTATGGAAGTGGCAACTATCCAACCTTCATAAGCGAAAACAGTAGCAACGACTGCTGCGAAAAGCCCCGCACTTTTACCGCCAACAACTTCGGTAACGATGGTTGTAAAGTTGTTTGTGAGTGTACCGTTTACAAATCCTGCTATAGTTCCTACTATTGCCATTAAGAAAATGGGGATAAGTTTTATAACTGTAGCGCTTATCTGGAATTTACCCGAGAGTTTAGGGGAGAATGCATTGAGCGTATAACACGAAACAAGGAAAAATCCGGCTAATGCCAACACTTCGGGGCCAACCATACTCCAGCCGAAAAGAACACCGAAATATCT
>JAZNUZ010000098.1:0-3605 GCA_045592605.1 Acutalibacteraceae bacterium | reverse complement strand
CCCCCACCCTTGAGGTAAGGGAGCCTTTGTTTCGGTCTGTGATTTGTATTTTTAAAAACAGCGGAGTGAAATCACTCCGCTGTTTTTTGTCTTATATTTGTATTAAAAATTTTGCCGCTAAAGTCATTATTATTAAAAACGCGGCGTTGACTACTGTAAACAGTATCAGATATTTTTTGGTTTGCTCGGGGTAGTTTAGTTTGAACTCGCTAAATGTTATCAGACTTGCGAGAGATGCGATAATGCTTCCCGTACCGCCTATATTGACACCCAAAAGCAAGGCGGGATAGTCCGCCGTAAAGCGCGAAAGCAATATCGCCGACGGAACGTTACTTATAAACTGACAGGAAAGTGTCGACACAAGCAGTGTGTCCTTTGCGAGAAGTTCCGATAAAACAGCATTTACCGCCGGAATTCTTGCCATATTCCCTGCAAAAATGAAGAAAAAGAAAAACGTACCGAAAAGCGCATAATCCACCATAAAAAGCGAATCGCGGTCGGTGAAAAACAGAATTACAGGTATAATCAAAAGTCCCAATCCAAAAGGTATTATTCTGAAAACGATTAATATTGAGAGCAAAAATAAGGTTATATAAAGTATTGTTTTACCCTTTTTAAGTTTTTCCGGGAACTCTTCTTGAATTGTGAATCTTATAGGTTTTATAGGTACACACGCTAAAGCAAGAAGTGAGATTGCAAGTAAAAAAGCGGGTAGCATTATAAGGCAGAACTCACCTGTCGGTATATTAAAATATGAGTACAGATAAAGGTTTTGCGGATTGCCGAACGGAGTTAACATTCCGCCTAAGTTTGCCGATATATTCTGCAGCACAAACAGATACGCCATATATTTTTCCTGCTTTATTTCCGAGAGTGCAAAGTACCCGAGCGGCAAAAAGGTTATAAGCGCCATATCGTTTGCAATAATCATAGAGCCTATAAAGGTTATGGTAATCAGCAGCAGAAAAAGAGCGCGTAAATTTCCCGCAAAAAGAACAAGCTTACGTGCTAAAATAGTGAAAAACTTAATGTTTCTGAGCGCACAGACCACCGCCAAGGTTAAGAACAGGCAGGAAAGCGTTTTCCAATCAAAATATGTAAGATACTCTCTATCGGGCGGAACAAAAAATGCCGTTACTACTGCCACTAAAAACGATATGCAAAAAACAATATTTTTCTTTACAAATCTCTTTAATTTCACCCGTTTCCACCCCTTTTTCTTTTTGCAACCAAGACATTATATTATAAATCCCAAAATCTGTCAATAAATCTTATGAATTTCAAAATCCCACCCTTGAAAAACCAGTACTTGAAGTATATACTTATATCAAAGTTTGGAGTGGTTAAAATGAAAAATAACGTTATTATTTTTGGGGATAGTTATTCTACATTTGAAGGTTATGTGCCTGATGGTCGTGAACTGTATTATCACGAAAACGATGGGCGAATGACTGATGTTACTAAAGTCGATGAAACCTGGTGGTATCAGGTAGTGCGAGAAGCCGACCTTAATCTTATACTTAATGACAGTTGGTCAGGCTCTACCATTTGTTACACCCGCTACAATAATGAAGACTGCTCAAAAACATCTTCGTTTATTTATAGACTCAGGTGTCTTATAAGAAACGGATTTTTCGAGAAAAATGAAATAAACACCGTTTTTGTCTTCGGTGGAACTAATGATAACTGGGCAGATGTAACGCTCGGTACACTGAAATACGATGATTTAGAAGAAAAAGATTTATATAATGTATTACCCGCTATTTCTCACTTTTTCAAAACCCTTAAAGAGACTTTACCTGATGCTGACATCTACTGCCTTATAAACACCGAACTAAAAGATGACATTACCGAAGGTTTTGAAAAGGTTTGCAAGAAATACGATATTACTGCCGTTTCTTTCGATAGTATTGATAAGGCAGGCGGACACCCTACCGTAAAAGGTATGAAAGATATTAAAACAGGGGTTTTAAAAAATTTAATAAAGTAATTAAAATATTTCATTATATAGATTGACAAAAATTTGTCAATCTATTATACTTAAGGTATGACGCTTAAGTCAAAATATTTATTTCAAAAAAGGAGTACATAACTATGGCAACATCAAAAGTAGCATATCTCGTAAAACCGAAAATCGTGGATGGCGTTGAAGGCGAAGCAATCGTTGAACTTCGCGACATCGAAATCCCTACCCCCGGTCCCGGTGAAATACTTGTAAAGGTTGAAGGCTGCGGCATCTGCGGTACCGACGTTCACGAATATCGTTACAATCCGTTTGGTTACAAAGAAATCGTTCTCGGTCACGAAGGAACAGGTGAAGTTGTAGCTATCGGTGAAGGCGTTACAGTTGATACTAAGGGCGACCCGATTAAAGTTGGCGATAAGGTTGTAACTTCTGTTCTTCTTTGCGGAGAATGTGACTACTGCCGTCGTTATCCTGAACTCCCCAATCTTTGCGAAGGTCTCGGTGTTTACGGTCTTATCGAAGATGATGCAGAGCATCACAACAACGGCTGGTTTGCAGAACATATTTTAGTTCGTAAGAACTCTTCTATCTTCGTAGTAAACGGCATGACACTTGATGAAAGAATGCTTATCGAACCCGCTTGTGTTTGCGTGCACGCTTGGAACCGCGCTAAATCTACAAACCTTATAAACTTCGGCTCTACTGTTTTAGTACAGGGTTGCGGACCTATCGGTCTTATGCAGATTGCAGTTCTTAAAGCAGCAGGTGTTGTAAACATCATCGCAGTTGACGGTGTTGATACCCGTCTTGAACTCGCTAAAGAAATGGGCGCTACTTCGGTTATCAACTTCAGAGAACTCAAGACTATTGAAGAAAGAGTTGCTAAGGTTAAGGAATTAACCGGCGGCTTCGGTGCAGACTTTGTATTCCAGTGCACAGGTGTAGCTCAGGCAGCAGCTGATGCTTACAAGTATGTTCGCCGCGGCGGTGGATACTGCGAAATGGGCTTCTTTGTAAATGCAGGCGAATGCACAATGAATCCCCACTTCGACCTTTGTAACAAGGAAATCACATTGGTTGGTTCTTGGGTATACTCAGCGAATGAATATATCGAAACTCTTGGCTTCTTAAAGAAGGCAAAAGAAATGTCTATTCCGGTTGAAAAGCTCGTAACACACCACTATCCGTTAGAGCAGTATGTTGACGCTATGGAAAAGAACATTTCTCTTACAGGCGTTAAAATTGCTATTGTTATGGAATAATTTAAATAGAAAACAAGGTGTCCTTTGCGAGACTTCCCTTAGGGAAGTCTCGCAGTTTTATTCGCCAAAGGCGAGTTATATTGCTTCGCAGTTATATTATGCTTTCGCATAGTGATATTGTCCTACGGACAGTTTTTAGAGCGAATAAAATATCACTACGACCAAAGGGAGTAATATCACTTTCACAAAGTGAAAATATCACTCTGTGCGTCAGCACAGAATATCACTTACTTTTTTCGCTTTGTTGTAAAAAGGTTGAGCATCACCTTAAAAGCATTTGTTCCTACAAATGCTTTGCTGGTTCTATCAGATAAACACAATAAAAACCACGATGAAATTCATCGTGGTTTTTATCATCCTTATGAGAAGTGTCCTTT
>JAZNUZ010000097.1:0-5925 GCA_045592605.1 Acutalibacteraceae bacterium | reverse complement strand
CCAAAGCCTGGTGCCTTAACTGCAACACAAGTAAATGTACCGCGAAGTTTATTGAGCACCAAAGTAGATAATGCTTCATTTTCGATATCTTCTGCTATGATAAACAACTTCTTACCTGTCTGTACAATCTGCTCAAGAAGGGGTAAAAGTTCTTGAATATTTGATATTTTCTTATCGGTTATAAGAATAAGCGGGTCATCGAGTACTGCTTCCATCTTATCGGTATCGGTAACAAGATACGGTGATAAATAACCGCGGTCAAACTGCATACCTTCAACTACTTCTGTGTAGGTTTCGGCGGTTTTCGATTCTTCAACCGTAATAACACCATCGGCACTTACTTTTTCCATAGCTTCGGCAATAAGTTTACCTATAAGCTCATCCCCCGAAGAAACTGCAGCTACACGCGCAATATCTTCACTGCCGCTAACCTTTTGTGAGTTACCAACAACAGTTTTAATTGCCGTATCAACCGCCAATTTAATACCCTTTTTAACAACCATCGGGTTTGCACCTGCGGCTACATTTTTCATACCTTCACCGATTATAGCCTGTGCTAAAACGGTAGCTGTTGTTGTGCCGTCACCCGCAGCATCATTTGTTTTAACAGAAACTTCCTTAACAAGTTGTGCACCCATATTTTCGAACGGGTCATCAAGTTCAATTTCCTTGGCAATAGTAACACCATCATTTGTAATAAGCGGTGAGCCGAATTTTTTATCAAGAACAACATTTCTGCCCTTAGGTCCTAATGTCACCTTAACGGCGTCCGCTAATTTATCGACACCTGCCTGTAAAGCTTTTCTTGCTTCTTCACCGAAAAGTATATCTTTAGCCATAAAAAACGCCTCCTAAAATTATTCAACAATAGCTAAAATATCGGACTGACGGATAATACTATATTCTACTCCATCAACCTTGACTTCATTACCTGCATATTTACTGATAAGAACCTTATCACCGACGGAAACCATCATTTTTACTTCGTTACCATCTACAATTCCGCCGGGACCTACAGCAACAACTTCTGCAATCTGCGGTTTTTCTTTTGCGGCGGCAGTGAGTATTATACCGCTTTTTGTGGTTTCTTCTGCTTCGATGAGTTTTGTGACAACCCTATCTGCTAAAGGCTTAATAGTCATAATAATATTCCTCCGAATAAGTATTTTATGAGATTAGCACTCATAACAATAGAGTGCTAATTAATATTGTAAACATTTTCCTATAAAAATCAAGTGTTTTGCTCAAAATTATTTATTTGTTAACAAATTCCTTTGCAAGTTCTTTTGGTAATACGAACTTGATTGCCTTAGGTACAATCTCGAACTTCACATAGTTCTTATGAAAAATTTCACCATCAAGATTTACCGGGAAAGGCTCATCAGCGGAAATCTCCATAGTTGTACAGTTTCCGATACTGCAATAATCATATTTGCCGTGTGTACCGTCTGAATACGATTTTAAAAACGATAACACCTTGAGTTTTGAAATCGTATCAACTACTGCGTAATCAAGTTTGCTATCAAATGGATTGGCATTCGGTGCGCTTGTATATCCACCGCCATATACCGGTCCGTTTGCACAAACGGCGAAAAGGCAGTTTTTACTTATTTCTTCTTTTCCATCTAATTTTATATTTAAATCAAGTCCGATTTTACCAAGGAATAATTTAATTATTGCCAAATTATATGCCGTTTTACCCGTAACACCAGGAATTTTTTTGAATTTTTGCATACGGTCGGCTACAATAGCATCCATTCCAACCGAACATTGATTGATACAATACATATCATCGGCCTTGATTAAATCAACAGGTACTGCTACGCCACTCGCAGCTTCGGAAATATCAAGAAAAACTTCCTTTTCACCAAAAAATTTTAAAAAGTCATTAGCCGAGCCACAAGGTATTACCCCTATTTCAGCATTTTCATATCCGACAATACCGTTTAACACTTCGAAAAAAGTACCTTCGCCACCACAGGCGAAAATTCTCACAGCATCGCCCATTTTAGCTTGATTTTCGGCAATCTCTCTTGCTTCGCCTTTAAAAGTCGTTACATAAACAGTATAGTTTTCGCCGTTATTAAAATATTCCTTTATTTTAGGAACAATTTTAGTCGGTCCCTTTCCTTTCCCTGCAACGGGGTTAACAATAAACACATATCTCATTTTTACATCCCTACTTTAAATACATAAAAAATTGACATTTTATCATACCGTTATAGAACTTGCGCCTTTTATCTGCCACAGCACCGAAGAATTTTTCAAATTCATCGTGCGGACTTATAATTCCATACTTTTTACCATCTCCGCGACAAAATACCTGTCCCATCACGCGATATAATTCTTCTGCCGCGCGGACATCCAAAAGTCGTTCTCCGTAAGGCGGATTGGTAATGGTAAGCGTTCTGCCGGAAACGGTTTTATAATCCTTGATATCGGCAACATAAGCCTTAATAAAACGTTCAACACCCGCCTTTTTAGCATTTGCAAGTGTAAGTTCTACACAATCGTTATCCAAATCATATCCGACCGCCTGAAACTCTATATTTTTGCGAATTGAGTCCATAGCGCGAGTTCTTTCTTCTCGCCATACAGAGTCTGCTATAAACGGAAAACGCTCTGCGGCAAAATATCTATTAAGTCCGGGTGCTATATGAGCGGCGTGCATTGCCGCTTCGATAAGTATGGTACCCGAGCCGCAAAACGGGTCGAAAAGTTGTGTGTCCGGGTATATCCTTATGGTATCGCACATTGCCGCCGCCAGTGTTTCTTTAAGCGGTGCATCGTTTGATTTACGGCGGTATCCCCTTTTATGAAGTCCTTCCCCCGAAGTATCTATCATCATAGTTACTTCATCTTTCATAATGGAAAAGCGGATTTTATATTCTGTTCCCGTTTCATTAAACCAAGAAACATTATATTTAGTTTTAAGTCTTTCGACGATTGCTTTTTTTATAATAGATTGACAGTCGGGTATACTGAAAAGCTGTGAATTCAAACTCCAACCATTAACAGGGAACGCATCATCGCGACCTATAAGGTTTTCCCATTCTATACTCTTTACACCATCAAAAAGCATTGTAAAATCTGTTGCGGTAAACCGGCCCATATTGATAAGCACACGTTCGGCATATCTGGAATTTATATTAACAAAAGCAAGGGTGTTTGCATCGCCCGAAAAGAAAACTCTTCCATTTTCCGCGACAACATCACTTATTCCAAAGCGGCGCAATTCATCCGCCAAAATACCCTCTACACCAAAAAGACAAGGGGCAACCATATTAAATTTATCTAAAGCCATTATTCAATAACCCCCGTTTTATGCCGCGTTACGTGACATCCTATATTCACCGCAACAGGCAGTCCTGCAATGTGGGTAGGCGCAGTCTCAACATTAACCGCAAGTGCAGTAGTTATACCGCCAAATCCTTGCGGACCGATACCCAATTCATTTATCTTTTCCAACAGTTCTTGTTCCATTTTTGCATAGTAATCATCTTCATTTCTGAGTGAAGTATCACGGCAAAGTGCTTTTTTGGAAAGAAGTGCACATTGTTCGAAGTCGCCGCCGATACCGACACCGACTACTATTGGCGGACAAGGATTTCCACCCGCTCGCTGTACCGTATCAACTACAAAATCGATCACTCCATTATAGTCCGATGATGGAGTGAGCATTTTTATTGCGCTCATATTTTCACTGCCAAATCCCTTTGGACAAACTGTGATTTTAACCTTTTCACCCGAAACTATATCATAGTGGATTACAGCCGGCGTATTGTCGTTTGTATTAACCCGGCGCAACGGGTCGGCTACAACCGATTTTCTAAGCAGACCATCGGTATACCCTTTTGCCACACCGTTATTAATAGCAGCCCTAAGGTCACCCCCGACAAAATGAATATCCTGCCCTATTTCCACGAAAACAACTGCCATACCTGTATCCTGACAGATTGGCAGTGATGAGTTTTTAGATATCTCGATATTGCGGTGAAGCTCACACATAATGCTTTTGGGCAACTCTTGTGTTTCATTTTCCCGAGCATTTATTACCTTGCTTTCAATATCATCCGGCAAAACACAATTTGCAGACACACAAAGCTCGGCAACCAATTTTTCAACTAACTCCACGTTAATTTCTTTCAACATACAACATCCTTAAAAAAAGGCAGACATAAAGTCTGCCGTAAATTTCTATCTAACCCCACTACCGCGCTTAGTGCGGTTTACATCGGGATTTTTACGCTTTAAATCAGAAAACTTTTCTTCACTTGTCTGTTTAAAACGATTCATCATTTCTTCAAACGATGCAGGTTCAGCTTTTTTCTGAGTCCAGACAAAAGAATTGTCAGGTTTAGCATGTGCCGACTGAGTCTTTGGGCGACGCTCCTGTTGCTTGGGTGTATCCATTGCACGTTTAATACTTAAACTGATTTTACCATCTTCGGTAATTGCAAGAACCTTCATTTTTACAACATCATTTTCTTTTACGTGGTCACGGATTTCACTAACATATGTCTGTGCAACTTCCGAAATATGTACCATACCTGATTTAGAGTCACCCAAATCAACAAAAACACCGAAATTGGTGATACCTGTAATTTTACCTTCAACAATTTGTCCGACTGCAAGCTCCATAAAAGCCCTTTTTCCCCCTTGAAAATAAACGGATAACCAGTTAGTTGCCAGAATTGTCTATATAAACTTGCTCTTCGGAATACACATATCCTAAACGCTCTCGCGCGGCCTTTTCTATAACTTCTTCTTCCGAGCCGTTAAGTAAAGCCGACATCTCTTCAATCTGAGCGTTTAACCTTGCGCGACGTTCCGCCAAAAGATTATACTCATTCTTTTTACTGATTAATTCTCCCCAAAGTCCGCAAAGTGTAACTACCATATATATTGAAACCGCAAACACCACAATGCGCCAGATAATGCTACCATTGTTTTTTTGAGTTTTTTTCAATATTAACGCACCTTTCAGAACTCTTTTATATTTCTTATAGTATACACTATATCAGCGGTTTGTTTCAAGTGGTTTTTTAAAATATTTACCTATATTTTTGGACTTTTTCGCCAAAAATCGACAAAGTTTCAAAAAAAGGTAACAAATCTTGTCTTTAAGCAGATTTATAAACGCGTTAATTACTTTTAACAGACTAATTATCTTTTTCAAAAAAAATACCGTTACAAATAAAAACAGTTTGGATAAAGTCAATCTGCAAAGCAGGAAACCCAAAAGTTCTGCAAAGCAGACATATGCCCTTATTTCACCACTGCAAAGCGCCAACATTAAAAGAAAAGTGGTCAATGATACCGTCAACCAGAAGAAAATATCCTGAAAAAAGACCGATAATGTACTACAACTCAACACAGAACGATATGCTCTGAACAGGTCGTAAAACAAACAAAAAACGGCGCCGAATATGACTGCCGCCACAAAGGAAAAAAGTTGTTGATTATTTTCTATTACCCACATACGCTACCTGAAAATTTTAGATATAAAACTACTCTTTTTTGTATCGGTAGTATAAATAAAGGCAATAATTAAACCACTTACAGACAATTCTCCCCCTGCGGCATCAAACACATCAATTTTAAGGTCATTTCCTCTTATGCTAAGATTCCCCATAGAAGTTATCAGTTCTATTGCTTCAGAGCTGAATTCAACTACTTCTTTTACGCCACTGATTGATGTCTTTTTTCGGTTTTCTATCGAAATATTGTGCAAATAAGTAAATTCTTCAATCAAAAAAAGCACCCCCTAACAATTTATATTAGGAAATGCCGATTTTATGATTTAATATACAATTTTATACATATTCCCCGCTTCTTCTTTACTCACGGTTTCACTTACAAGTAAAACCTGTGCTTTGACAGTACGGGTTCCAAAATTAATTTCGATAATGTCATCGATTTTTA
>JAZNUZ010000096.1:0-1953 GCA_045592605.1 Acutalibacteraceae bacterium | reverse complement strand
CTTTGCTTACATACTCATTTATAAATTATTTTAGTTTCTAAGAAAGGATGTGAAAAATATGGCAAATTACTCAGAAGATTTTGAAAATTATCTAATTAATGAGAAAAAATCTTCCAAAAACACAATAGAATCTTATATGCGTGATTTGCAGAAATTTTTCACATACTGTTCACTTAACAATATAAGAAAGCCGTTCTCAGTATCAACTGATGTTGTTAAAAAATATGAGCAATTTATGTCTTTTAACGGCCAGAGTGAGTCAAGCATTATGAGAACGTTAGCTACCCTTAGATGTTATTTTAATTACCTTTTACGTGAAAAGATAATTTCGGAGACACCGATGGCTAACTTAGCGAAACACCACGCCGTCAAAAAATTGCCACAGATACTCACTAATAAAGAAGTAATCCAGTTACTTAATCAACCCGATGGTACAGACTATAAAAGTTGTAGAGACAAAGCGATGCTTGAACTTTTGTACGCCACAGGAATCAGAGTAACAGAACTTATTGAATTAAAATTAAGTGATATTAACGTTCAGGTTGGCATACTACATATGCGGGATGATAAAAAAGGTGATAGAATTATCCCTATTTATCCGCAAGCGGTCAAGGCAATCAGAAACTATATTATGCAGGTAAGAGAAGTGGTGGTAGTTAACCCCGAAGAAGACCGGTTGTTTACCAATATGAACGGACAACCCTTGACACGTCAGGGTTTCTGGAAAATTGTTAAACAATATGCGGCTTCCGCGAAAATTAATAAGGATATAACTCCGCATACTCTTCGCCATTCATTTGCAGCTCATCTATTGGAGAATGGAGCGCCATTAAGTGATATTCAGGAAATGTTGGGTCATTCCGATATTTCTTCAACCCAGATTTATGCACAGTTAATGAAAAATAAATATGCATCGGCTTATAAGAAGTATCATCCGTTAGCGAATTAAAAGAGCTTGAAACCTTTTGTGGTTCAAGCTCTTTTTTTAATGCAATTTAACATCTATCCAAAGATTTTCATAATAATTTCTGATTGAGTCATCAACATCATGGAAATATTGTGTTTTTGGGAGTGTATCTGCATCGGGATATAAAATTTCATTTTGATAATAATAGTAGTCGGGGTTTGAAATAACGGCGGTATTTGGCGAAGCGTAACCAATATATTCGGCATTTGCCAACGCTATTGCAGGTTCTAATAGGAAGTTGATGAACATAATCGCAGCATCGTAGTTAGCCGCGTTTTTTGGTATACATACCGAATCAACAAATATATTTGTGCCTTCTTTTGGATATACAAAAGCCAAATCTTCGTTATTTTCATACATGGTCAGAAAATCACCCGCATAATAGGGTGCAAGTGCCGCTTCTCCGGTTTCCATTTTTCCGTAAACTTCATCCATGACATAGGACTGTAAGAAGGGTTTTTGTTTAATTAGTAAATCGGCTGCGGCATCCCATTTGGACTTTTCTGTATTATTAAGGTCTTGGGATAGCCTGAATTGTGCTATTGCAAAAGCATCACGCGGGTTATTAAACATTAAAATCTGGTCTTTATAGCGTTCATCCCATAGAATTTCCCAACTATCAGGCTTTTCAGTGACAACGGTGGTGTTATATATAAGCCCGACAAGACCGACACTATATGCTATACTGAATTTATCATCTGGGTCAAAATAAGGCGACTTATACTGATTATCAATCAAATCGAGATTGGTTATTTTTTCAGTATCTATTTCCAGTAGCATATTTTCTTTAATTAGCCGTTCAATCATATAATCTGATGGGATAATTATATCGTAAGAAATTCCGCCTTTTGTTAGTTGCGCGTACATTGTTTCATTACTGTCAAAGGTTGAATAATTCACGTTAATACCGGTTAATTTTTCGAACTCTTTAACAACATCAATGCTATCATCACTGCCGTCCGAAATATATTCGCCCCAGTTGTAAA
>JAZNUZ010000095.1:0-5626 GCA_045592605.1 Acutalibacteraceae bacterium | reverse complement strand
AAAAAATCTTGACAAATTTTTTTATTATGGTATAATAATGGTCGTTACGGTGGTTGTAGCTTAGTTGGTTAAAGCGCCAGTTTGTGGCACTGGAGACCGTGGGTTCGAATCCCATCTACCACCCCACAAGTTAACCTCGGTACAAAACATCAATACCGAGGTTGCTTTTTTAAAAACCTAATATATTGGGGTGTCGTCAAGCGGTAAGACACAGCACTTTGACTGCTGCATTCGTAGGTTCGAATCCTGCCACCCCAGCCAAAAATGAGACTACCTTTTGGTTAGTCTCATTTTTTTTGCTTTGTGCAGGATGGGAACCGTAGGTTCGTCGGAGTGGGCTAAAAGCCGCGTTAGGCTTTTAGAACCGCGTAGTCTCGTGCAGTGAGATTTTTTCGGTAACACCCGCGGTGTTCGAAAAAAGCCACAGCGCAGAGTACCCTGCCACCCCAGCCATACAAGCCGACAAGTGAAAACTTGTCGGCTTGTATTTTTTAACATTTCTCCTAATTAAAACATATAATGAACAAAATATTTAAGGAGATTGCATATGGATAAAACTATCGATGAATATATAAGTGAACTCAGAGAATATCAAAAACGCAGCAAAAATTACATATCGGTAAACAGTACTGTCAACAATGATTTTTCGCCGTATCGTGGAAGATTAATATTCAATATTACCCACTCACGCGGTACCTTCCCCGTTCCAAATGCTTTGATAACGTTATACGACGGTGACACGATTATAAATGCCGTAAACACTGATGAAAGCGGTAAATCACCAACACTCACGCTCGATGCATTTGATAAAAAATTCAGTGAATCGCCAACGAGTGATAACCGAAATATAACCAAATTTTACAATGCAAAAATTGAAGCAGATGACTTTGTGTCGGTATTGATTCAAAACATACCTATTTACGAAAATATAACCACTCTTCAAAGTTATGATATGCTTTTCCGCTCTGCTGCTGAGAATCAGGAAATGCAAATTGTGACCTTGCCTACAGATTCAAGGGTTTAGGTGATACTATGGCATTAATAATACCTTATATACCGCAAAACATAACTGTTCATTTAGGCAGTCCGGACCAACCGGCAGAAAACGTAACAATACCGTTCATTGATTATGTTAAAAATGTTGCTTCAGGAGAAATTTACCCTACATGGCCTGAAAATTCACTCAGAGCAAATATATACGCAATTACTACATTTGCATTAAACAGAATTTTTACCGAGTGGTATCCTTCTAAAGGATATGATTTTGATATAACTTCGACTACCGCTTTTGACCAATCTTTTGTTAAAAATCGCGAAGTTTTCGAAGTTATAAGTAACATTACCGATGAAATTTACAACGATTATGTTGTAAGACAAAACGAAATTCAACCATTATTCACACAGTTTTGCAACGGAACTACTTCGACCTGTCCGGGACTTTCACAATGGGGTACTGTAGACCTTGCCGAACGCGGATATACACCTTTTGAAATACTGCAATACTATTACGGCGATGATATAGATTTAGTGGAAAATGCACCGATTCAGGATATTGAAGAGTCATACCCCGGTTCTCCTTTGATTGTCGGAAGTTCTGGTAATGATGTTAAAATTTTTCAACAAGAATTAAACCGCATCGGTCGTAACTACCCGGCAATTCCAAAAATTGATATTACTACAGGAATATTTGATGTTCAGACACAAAACGCAGTGAAAAAATTCCAGGAAATATTTAATATACCCGTTACCGGTAACGTTGATAAACAGACCTGGTACCGAATAAAAGAGTTGTACAATGGAGTAAAAAGACTTGGTGAATTAGTCAGCGAAGGCATCACTATAGATGAAGCAACGCTTCAGTATCCAGAAGAACTAAGTCAAGGTATGAGCGGCAATCCGGTAACAACGATACAATACTATCTGAATGTTATCGCATACTTTAATCCGAATTTAAATACATTTCCCATAAACGGAAACTTTGATGTTAACACAGTAAACGCCGTTAACAGTTTTCAGTCAGAATACGGTTTACCGGTTACCGGAATTATTAATGAAACCACCTGGAACAAAATAATTTCTGTATACGATGACATATACGAAGACCTGCCCGAAGGCTATGAAGAAAATTTTGCAAAATTGTATCCCGGATATGTTTTGACTACAGGTGCCACCGGCCAAGATGTACGCGATTTACAGACTTATTTATCCTTGATTGCCACAACTGATGGAAACATACCCGTAGTTGCTGTTGATGGTGTATATGGCACCGAAACACGTGATGCCGTATATACATTTCAATCTCTGAACAACATACCATTAACCGGCGCTGTAGGTCCTGTCACCTGGAACGCGATTGCCAATAGATATGATGCTATTATATCTTCCGGTTCTGTCTGATTTTTTTTGAATTAAATGCAACTGTCAAAGCAATCGGGAAGAAAATCTCCAAAATTAATAGCGTTAAATTTACCGCATCACCGTGTAATAGCCCACCTAACTTTTCGAAGGAAGAAAACGCTACAATTATCAAAGAAGAACAAATTAGAACACAAATCTTAATTTTTTTATTAGAGAAGCATTCGACTATAATTTTTAGTAATACCGCCGCTTTAATCAAATTACAAATAAAATAGATATAATATGTTATTACATCTAACCTGTTGTAGTTTTCACCGGTTACTAACATACCTGTAACATTTGCATACGGGAAGTTTAATTTTGGTACAATTTGGCTTGAAACCATAAAAATAACATTTAAAAAGCAAACCAAAAAAACCGTTCCGCCAATCAGTATGCCGTAAATTGTGTTTTTTACGGCATACTCTTTTTTTATATGTCCTATAAACAACAAACATAGAAAAATTTGACCAAAGCTGTGTATATAAAATGTCAAACCCTGTGTTACGGCGTTTTTTAGATTAAAATCTAAACTTTTTAAGAAATATTCCAATTTAAACATTGGAATTGAAAACAAAAACATTATAACAACCGCAAAACTTATAAAAATCAGATTAGTAAATGCGAACATTAATATAACATTCTTCTTGGTCAGTGATAAAAACAGCACAACCAAAACATAAATTACAGCTATCATGATACGCGGTGTATTGGGGAGACGTATGTCATCGACCATAGAAACATAATCTTTACTACACCAAGCAAGACAACCGAGACACAAAACCACCAACAACCACTTAAAAAGCGACTTGTATCCTGCGAGATTTGCAAAATATTCAATACCGAAATTTTGATTTGAATGTTGTAAATATGCAATCCAAAACCCTATTATAATACTGAGCGCAAAGCATACGATATAACCCCAAAAACTTTGTTCGAGACCTTCCCCTTTAGGAAAAGCTATTATCAGGTTGCCGAGCAAAAAAACCGCAAGAAAGCTAAAAATTTGCTTTTTGTTTATCGTTTCGTTACCCAAAGTTAATTTCATCTCCTAAAGTTTCCATATGTTTTTTAACAAACAACCTATACACAGATAAACCATCAATAGCGAAATTATTTTCTTTAACAGTCAAATGCGGCAACCTGAAACTTCGGTTGTTTTTACTATTAAATATCACATTTGAAAGTCGCCCCGAATCATTTATTTGATTTCGGTTCTCGTTGTAATTGAGACTTTTTAGAATTTTATGCCCAACACTGAGCTTTCCTACATCGGTCGACAAAATTTTTGAAATATTTTCACAATTCAGCACCTGCACTGACAGTGAAATTTCATAACTCGAAAGGCAAAAATTAAATATTTCTTTTATTGTTTCTCCTTTTATACTGTCACCAATCAGTATAACCGGACATTGACTTAAAACAACGTTTGCAGGTACGGAATTTACTGCATTATTTACTGCGATTTCCACATTTTTGCCTTCGCCATAAAAAATTTTTTGCGGCTTTTCACTGTCTTCTATCGTGCTTATAGTTTCAAGTGTTACTAAGGTACCCCTATTGTTTTTTTCAAACCCTAATGCAGTAACAATATATCGGTCTTCCGGGTCTACATAGTCAGCGCCATATTTGCAACCGCAAAGGGTAAATAATAAAATAACACAAATCAAAAATTTTAATATTTTCATTTTATTTCCTTTTTTGGCGAGTAATATTCTTCGTTAAATAATCAGGCCTTTTTATCATATTTTTCCAATTAATTCTAAAGAGCGTATCTTTTAAAGAAGAAGTATTAAATTCAGTTCCCGCGGAAACATACGATAGCCCGAAACTATCCAACGAATATAGATGAATGTGAAAAAACACTATACCAATAAAAAGTCCAAACAGACCTAAGGTTCCTGATAACAAGGTGAAAAATATTTTAAAATAAAATACCGATGCTCTTAATTTCGGCACAATAAGACTTGCAATACCGCTAAGAGCTGTGACAATAAGGATAGGCGCACTTATAAATCCTGCTTCTACTGCCGCTTGTCCGACAACCAGACCACCGACAATGCTTAGCGCGTGACCAACACTCTTTTGCATTCGCACTCCAGTCTCTTTTAAGACTTCAAAAATTATTATTAAAATAACACATTCACCAAAAGTCGAAAACGGTACATTACCGCGTGATGAAACTATCGACTGAAAAAAAGAGAACGGTAATAAATGTGGATTATAAACTGCAAACGCAAGAAAAACGGCAGGGAGATAAATTGCAGAATAAAAGCAAATATATCTTAAAATTCTGCCGATGGCAGAAACCAAAAAGTTCTGATAATAGTCATCATCTGACTGGAAGTTTTCGAGATAAAAATACGGTGCAGTCAAAACCATCGGGGTTCCATCCACCATAATAGCAACTCTGCCTTCGAGCAGTTTTGCTGCAACAACATCGGGTTTTTGTGTTTTCCCCATGGTTTTAAACAACGAAAAACGCCTATCTGATATAAGTTCACTAATGTAATTACTATCCAAAACACCATCTATATCAATCTTTTTGATGCGTTCCTTAATAATATTCAATGTCCGCCTGTTTACTAAAGATTCAAGATAACAAATAAAAATTTTTGTGTTAGTCTTTCTGCCTAAACTCAAAAACTCAATACACAAATCAGGCGTGGGAAATTTTCTTCTGAGTTGAGTATGATTTTTCATTAACGCTTCATCAAAACCTTCTCTGGGACCTTCTAATACCCTTTCATCTTCCGGCTCAGACGGTCCGCGGCTACGCCAACCTTTTGTGTTTATTACAAGCGCCTTTGAATTGCCATCTATTATAATAATCGTATCACCGTACAAAAGTGATGTAAGAATCTGTTCAAGATTATCACTCACCGATACTTCATCGACAAAAAGTACCTGCCTTCTCACATAATCAATAAGATTGTTCTGTAAATTTACCGCAGTCGATGTAAGAAGCGGCCTTATAATTGCATCGGTTATCGAATCGGTATTTATCATTCCGTCAACGAAATACAGTACTGCTCTAAATTTTTCGGTAGAGTTTACCGTTACTTCGCGTTTTCTGATGGCTGCATCATTTTGGAAAATTTCGCTAAACAATTTAATATTTTCATCAATGTTTTCAGCCAATTTTTGATTTCCAAATGTACTTAAATCTCTGTTCATTAAACCACCAAATTATTTTTTAATATTATTTGGTAGTTTACAAAATATATAC
>JAZNUZ010000094.1:0-3090 GCA_045592605.1 Acutalibacteraceae bacterium | reverse complement strand
TGTAGGTTTACAATAGATGTGTTACAGTTAGTAATAAAAAATAAGTGACGAATGGAAAATCCTGTGTTACAGTTAAGTTGCTGAATCAAAACGTACAGGAGGATCAACCATTCGTCATGAAAACTGTAACACAAACAATGCTATATCGTCAAGCCTTAATTAGATATTCTTTGAAATATGGAGTAACTAAAGCAGCAATCAGATACAAAACCAACCGTCAATATATCTACCGTTGGCAGAAAAGGTATGACGGAACGCTGCAATCATTAGCGGATAAATCACATAGACCCCATCATCATCCGAACGAGCATACGCCCGATGAATTAAAACTAATAGCAGATATGCGAAAACGTAATACAAACGCAGGTTTGGTAGTGTTTTGGGTAAAACTGCGCCAAAGGGGATATACCCGCTCTGTAACGGGTTTATACCGTATTTTACGCAAACAAGGAAAAATGGCAATTAAACCACCAAATCCTAAACATATTCCAAAACCCTACGAACAAATGCAATATCCCGGTCAGAGAGTACAGATAGATGTTAAATTTGTTCCTGATGCTTGTATTGTGGGTGAAGCAAAGGGACAAAAGTTTTACCAATATACTGCAATAGATGAATATTCAAGATTCAGGTATTTAGAGGCTTTCAAAGAACATAGCACATACAGTTCTGCACTCTTTCTTGAGCATTTGCTTGAAAGATTTCCATTTAAGATAGAGTGTGTTCAAACAGATAACGGAGCCGAATTCACAAAACGGCTCGGTAATACCGAGAAACCCACGCCCACACTGTTCGAGGCGCGCCTCGAACAGTGTGGCATAAGGCATAAACTTATAAAACCTTACACACCCAGACATAATGGCAAAGTTGAACGTTCACACCGTAAAGATAACGAATACTTTTATGCAACGCATTCTTTTTACTCTTTTGAAGACTTTAAAAAGCAACTTTCTGTTCACAACAGAAGATACAATAACTTTCCAATGCGTCCTCTTAATTGGAAATCTCCTGCCGATTACATCAAAGCTTTTATCTCTAACGGAGAAGTTTTCTAATTTTGTAACACATCATTGACAAACCTACATAATATATTATATTATATAAAAAATGCCGTTCTCACTGAACGGCATTTCATTTTATTTTTCTAAATTAAATTGTTCACCGCAACCGTATTTCTCATATACGTAATCAATATCCTTGTCACCGCGGCCTGAGAGACAAACAAGTATAGAGCCCGATTTGTGCTCTTTGGCATATCTTATAGCGTAAGCTAAAGCGTGGGAACTTTCAATCGCGGGAATGATACCTTCGTAGCGGCACAGCAAGAAGAAGGCTTCCATTGCTTCATCATCAGATACAGTTTCATAATGGATTCTGCCTTTATCACGGAGATACGCGTGTTCGGGACCTACACCGGGGTAGTCAAGACCACTTGCGATTGAATAAACGGGTAAAGGCTCACCGTTTTCATCCTGTAATAAATAACTGTCAAATCCGTGAAGTCTGCCCTTTGTACCGAACTTCATTGTAGCGGCATGGTCACCGACATTTTCACCTTTTCCCAGTGGCTCAACACCGTAAATTTCAACGGGGTCTGCAAGGAAGGGCGTGAACATACCAAGCGAGTTTGAACCGCCGCCTACACAAGCGCATATAGCATCAGGCATAATACCTGTCATATCTAAAAACTGCTCTCTGGCTTCAATACCGATAACCGACTGAAAATCGCGTACCATTTTCGGAAACGGATGCGGTCCGAGAGTAGAACCTATGCAGTATATAGCGTGGTCATATTCCTTAAGATACGCATCGAATGCGGCATCAACCGCTTCTTTGAGAGTCTTAAGCCCCTTTGTTACGGGAATAACGTTAGCTCCGAGCATTTTCATACGGATAACGTTGGGCTTTTGCTTTTCAATATCGACTTCGCCCATATATATATCGCATTCAAGCCCGAAATAAGCCGCCGCAGTAGCCAGAGCAACACCGTGTTGACCGGCGCCCGTTTCAGCGATTAACTTTTTCTTGCCCATATATTTTGCAAGTAAACCTTCACCCATACAGTGATTAAGTTTGTGAGCACCGGTATGGTTTAAGTCCTCGCGTTTTAAATAAATCTGGCAGTTGCCAAAAAGGCGAGAAAGGCGCTCACAGTGATAAACGGGTGTGGGACGTCCCTGGAAATCCTTGCGGATTCTTCTGAGTTCGTTTATAAATTGTGCCGAGTGACAAATTGCTTCATAAGCATTGTCGGCTTCCAAGAAGGCGGGGATGAGTTCTTCGGGGAGATAGGCTCCGCCATATTCACCGAAGTATCCGTCTTCACTTGGGAATTCCTTTAAATAATTGTCAAAATCTTTATATTTGTTCATAATAAATATTCCTTTCAGTGTGTTGTTTTTGAAAAGTTAATTATTACGCCATCGCTTTGATAAAATAAACATATTTTTTATCTCCTAAAAACAAAATCTTGCCCCAAATATATGGGACAAGATAAAATCATCCTGCGGTACCACCCAAATTAAAACTAAAGAGTTTTCCCTTTGTAACGCATACTAAAATACGCGGCGCATATGTTAACGGAAGCGCACCCCGTCGGAGCCTACTGAAAGTTCGGTCCGCCCTCAAAAGCCCATTCGTAATATCCCCAGCTTATCGCATTCCCATCGACAGCGACTCTCTTTAAAGTGAAAAATAAAACTACTATTCTTTATCATCGGTTTATTTTTTTATAATTTTACCACTGTTTTTCTTGCTTGTCAACATTTATATATTAAATAAAACTTTACTTTTAGCGCAAAATATATTATGATATAATAAAATATGTTAAGGTGGTCATATTATGAAATTCATTGAAGTAGAAAACTACGAACAGTTAAGCAAAATGGCAGCAAATATAATTGCCGCCCAGATTACACTTAAACCGGATTCGGTTTTAGGTCTCGCAACTGGTTCTTCCCCCGTTGGAACATATAAAGAACTTATCAAGAAAAATCAAAACGGTGATATAGATTTTTCATCGGTTAAAAGTATAAATCTTGATGAATATATCGGTCTTGATGGTGATAATGACCAGAGCTACCGTTATTT
>JAZNUZ010000093.1:0-7467 GCA_045592605.1 Acutalibacteraceae bacterium | reverse complement strand
CCTAAATCAGCTTTGCTCTTAACTACGGCAGAACAAATACTTTCCATAGCTTCTTTATTTTCGGGATTAGGTATATGGTTCGGGAACATTCCGTCCGGCTCTAAGAACTGACTGCCGGAAATATCTGCACCCAACGGCTTCAATACATTAAGTGCATAGAAACCACCAGCGCCATTTCCCGCATCAACTATAATATGATAATTTTTAAGCGGTAAATCAGTTTCATTTTTCCCAACCGCTTCACAAATCATCCTACGTAAACGCGCGGCATAAGTAGTCATATAATCTGTTTTCTCAATCACGCCATCGGCAAGGTCAGGTCTTGTACCTTCATTTGCAAGGGCAACAATTTGGGAAATATCCGAAGAATCAAGTCCGCCTTCCTTTGTGAAGAATTTTAGCCCGTTGCGGTCAAAGGGATGATGACTTGCAGTAATCTGAATAGAAGCATCGCATCGAATATCAACCGTTGTCATAAACATCGCGGGAGTAGATGCGAGTGAACAGTCAAAAATATGTACACCTGCGCACAATAGCCGACTGACTGCTGCGGTCTTAATCATACCCGCAGTAATTCTCGAATCGTGACCGATTGCAATTTTTAACTCATTTGGTTTTTTACCTGTCTTATCCGACAACCATACAATAAATGCATCGGTAATATCCATAACCGCATTTTCGGTCAGATTAACCTTGTTGCCGCCCTTATCACTTGCGACACCGCGAATATCTGTACCGCTTTTAAGTTCATTATAATTCATTATATACACCCTTTTCTATCTGAACGCTCCTGCAAAATAACCTGCCGAAATGAAACCAAACACCACCAAGAGTATGGCGATGGTAGTCAGAATAACTGTTTTTAAAAAAATGCCAAGACTTGATGCAGAAGCGTTATTTCTTTTGCTCTTATTCATATTGTATCACCCAATATATTATTATCGGGTAATCAAAATAGTATACAACCGTCAGTAACTTAAACCGTTGGGAGTCGGATTATGATACAGAAAAAAGCAGTAAAAGCCATTACAAACATAAAACAGGTAATAATGTTTGAATTTAACTGCAGTGAAAATCTGATATTCTTTGCCGAGCGTTTTTACAAAACCGAGCGAAAAAAAAGAATTCAAAACGACCTGTTTGTTTACAAAAATAAATATCGGTTACTCTTTTACTGTAGGAAAAAATATGTAGAAAATTTAATTAAATACTCCGAACTTGCCGACAGAATTTCCTTTTTATCAACCGATATTGCCGTAACACACGAACACGCGCGACGGATTTCAAAAAACAACGCTGCAGAGAAATTAGGAAAAGCGTTTCTTAAAGAGCCTTAAGAGATTCAACGCAAGATTTCATATCATCAGCCGAAAATATAAAACTTCCTGCAACCAAAACTGTAGCACCTGCTTCTACTGCGAGTCGTGCAGTTTCGGCATTAATTCCGCCATCTACTTCGATTTCTACATTAAGGTTCTGCCTTTTAATTTCATCTCTTAACTTGCTTAATTTTTCGAGTGCAGAATCCATAAACTTCTGTCCGCCGAAACCGGGTTCGACCGACATTACAAGCACCATATCGCAAAGCGGAAGGTATTTATAGATTTCTTCAGGTGCGGTACACGGCTTTATGGTAAGACAAGATTTACATCCCAAACTTCTTATTTCCTTTAAAGTTTCTTCAACATCCGAACCTGCTTCATAATGAAAGCCGAGATAGTCTGAAACTTCAGCAAACTCCTTAATATAGCGGTGCGGTCTATCAATCATCAAATGAACATCCAAAGGCTTTTTAGAGTGTTTTTTGATTGATTTTATAACAGGAACTCCAAAAGAAATGTTAGGTACAAAAATACCATCCATAACATCAAGATGCCACATATCGACACCCGCTTTTTCGAGTTTTTCTATTGCTTCACTGAGTTCAAGAAAATCCGCAGATAGAACTGATGGTGAAATCTTTACCATTACAATATCCCCTTTTTGTATACTATATATATTTTAATATATTAGTAAAATCTTGTCAACAGATGACGACTAAAAATACAAAACTGTAGAATTATCTACAGTTTTTTTATACAATATTCTTCCATAATTACTCTGCCATCAGTATCAAAACCTACTCCTTCGTTTTCAAGCAAAGCCCTTTGCACGTTGCTACCACCAAAAACGAAAGCTTTTGACACTTCTCCGAATCTGTTTACCACCCTGTGACAAGGTATCTTTTCGTGGTCGGGATTCACGTGCAAAGCATAGCCGACAACCTGAGACCAATGCGGATTCCCCGCAAGTCGTGCCACCTGTCCATAGGTTGCAACCTTACCTTTTGGTATTAATTTAACAACTTCATAAATTTTTTCGAAAGTATTCAATAAAGATACACCCCTTATTTATACTTTGCAACACAAAAGACAAAATTCATTATTTACATATGCATTTTTCTATTATTTCTTTAATTTTCTGGATACCTTCTCCGTTGGATGCAGAAGTCGGGATAATTTCTACACCTTCTGCTAACTCACCCAATTCTTGCGGTATTTTTGAAATTCTGTCATTATATTCTGTTTTATTCAGTTTATCGCTTTTGGTCAGTAATATACAGTAATTGATATTATAATGGCGGAGAAACTCAAGCATAGAAATATCAAATTCGGTAGCGGGATGCCGCATATCGATAAGTTGAAAAACTATTGGGATATTTCTGCCTGTTCTGAAATAATTCTCCATAAGACCGGACCACCGCTTACGCTCTTCAAAGTTGACCTTTGCATAGCCATATCCGGGCAGGTCTACGATTCTCAAATCATCCAACCTATAAAAATTAACCGTAATCGTTTTTCCGGGTTTAGTACTGACACGCGCCAGAGATTTTCTGCCGAGTGTTTTATTAATGAGCGAAGATTTGCCCACATTTGACCTACCCGAAAAGCAGATTTCAGGCAGAGTTGATGGGATTAATTGTTCACTGGTACCAAAAGCAGCTTCAAAAACAACATTATTATAATTCATTATCTCACCTACTGATGAATTGTTACTGTTTCACTTTTAGAAATCGGCGGAATTTTTTCGGCAACAACTTCTTTTTCCACCAACACAGATTTTAAAACGGTAATAGCACTTTTAACCGGTACAAACTTTATGTTCTTGCGGACAGTTTCATCGATTTCTGCTAAATCGGGCTCGTTATCATACGGTATAAATACTGTTTTTACACCTGCTCTGTACGCCGCCATTGCTTTTTCTTTTAGTCCGCCGATTGCAAGTACTCTGCCGCGGATTGAAATTTCACCTGTCATTGCTACATCCCGTCTGACCGCTTCACCTTTGAGTGCAGAAACGAGTGCTATGAAAATAGTAATACCTGCCGATGGTCCATCCTTAGGTACTGCCGCTTGGGGCGCGTGGATATGGATATCCTTGGTTTTATAAAAATCGGCTTCGATGCCTAACTCTTCAGCAGATGAACGGACAAATGTGACTGCCGCCTTTGCAGATTCCTGCATCACGTTACCAAGGTTGCCTGTGAGTTCGATTTTTCCTGTACCCGTACAAACTGCAACTTCAAGCGGCATAATCTCACCGCCGACTGAAGTCCAGGCAAGTCCGTTTACAACACCGATTTCATTTTCTGCAGATATTTTATCGGATAAATATTTTTTCTTGCCGAGCATTTTATCAAGCATCTTTTCATCGACTGTAACGCGTGTGACAGTGCCTTCAGTAATCATTTTTGCAGACTTTCTGCAAACCGATGCAATTTCGCGTTCAAGTTTTCTGACACCCGCTTCTCTGGTATAAAAATCAATAAGGGCATATATTGCCTTATCGGTCAGTTTAAAGTTTGTATTACTCAACCCGTGTCTTAAAGTCTGTTTTGAAACAAGATGTTTCTTGGCAATATGGAATTTCTCTTCACTAGTATATGAAGAAAGTTCAATAACTTCCATTCTATCAAGCAGCGGTGCGGGAATATCATCGGCATTATTAGCCGTTGTGATAAACAAGACCTTGCTTAAATCATAAGGCATATCTACAAAATGGTCGGTAAAGGTAGCATTTTGCTCGGGGTCGAGAACTTCCAATAAAGCTGATGATGGGTCACCTTTATAATCATTGCCCAACTTATCAATTTCATCAAGAAGTATAAGCGGATTACCGCTTCCCGCCGTTTTACAAGCATTAATGATTTTGCCCGGCATAGCGCCGATATAGGTCCTACGATGGCCGCGGATTTCGGCTTCATCACGAATGCCGCCTAAAGACACGCGGGCAAACTGTCTGCCGGTACACTCGGCTATGGTCTTTCCGATTGAAGTTTTACCAACTCCGGGCGGTCCTACAAGGCAAATTATCTGCCCTTTGATTTCTGGCGCTAAAATATAAACCGCCAACATTTCTAATATTCGTTGCTTTACCTTTTCCATACCGTAAAAATCTCTATCCAGTATTTTTGCGGCACGTTTTATATTAACGCGAGTATCTGTATAACAATTCCAAGGTAATTTAAGGCACGTATCGAGATATGAGCGCACAACAATAGCCTCATGCGCCCCCTGTGGCATACGCATAAGCTTATTGAGTTCCGCAGTAAGTTTTTCTTTAACCGAATCCGGTGCATTAAGCGACTTTATATTCGCGGAATATTGGTCAAATTCGCCTCCGTCCCCATCTTCACCATATAACTCTGAGTTAATTGCGCGAATCTGTTCTCTGAGATAATACTCGCGTTGATTATCATCAATCTGTGATTTTACCTTCTCATTTATATGACTATCAATTTCGAGTATTTCTGTTTCTTTCTTAAGAATATCGATTACAACTTTAATTCTCTTTACGGGATTCAGTTGTTCAAGTACATATTGTTTATCATCAAACGGCGCTTGAATATTAAAGGCTATAAAATCGGCAAGATGACCGAGATTGTCATCCGTTTCAACCGACAAAGGTATATCCGGCGGCATTTTCGGCAGTTTTTCAGCATAAAGAGCAAACTGCGCTTTTGCGCGGCGAAGCAGAGTTTCAACATAAACAGGTCTGTTTTTAGGCTCTATCTCGGGTACTTTTTCAACAACTGCCCTATAAAAATCTTCATCCTTATAAAAAGAACTATGTGTTGCGCGGTACAGGCCTTCCACCAAAACACTTGCTGTGTTATCAGGTCTTTTCAAAATCTGCGAAACACGCGCCACACAACCGACTTCATAAAGATTTTCTACACTCGGCTCATCATCGCGGATATCCTTTTGGGTTGCAAGATACAATATTTGTCTGTTCTGCATAGCGTGATTAAGCGCTTTTAAAGAAATCGAGCGACCAACATCAAAATGCATTAGCATACCAGGAAATAATACCAATCCTCTTAGCGCTAACACAGGTAAATTTTTTATATCTTTTTCTGTTTTTATACTCATCGTTTTCCTCCGTGGACATACTATATACATTTTACTAAAAATTTTCCGTTAGTTCAATAGTATAATATAAAAAACTAAAAATTTCAAATATGCATCTTGAAAATAATTAAAACTAAAGTTATAATTTTTATATATCAAAAACAGAAAGGATATAGTATGAAAAAGCATCTTAATAAAATTTTAATTGCTTTTTTCTCGATAATTTTAATAATCAGCGCATTTAAAATAGCAGATTATTATATTGAGGCCAATAAACAAGACAAAATTTACGCTTCGCTTGAGAAAACCACTCAAGAGACTGTCAATAACCCTGAACAACCCATCGCAGATGAGAATGGTGTTCTTTATAAATATTCTGAAATTCATAGTCAAAACACCGATATGGTAGGTTGGATAAAAATTGACGGGACCAAGATTAATTATCCTGTAATGTTGTCTCAATACGAACCGAATTTTTATCTGACACACGGCTTTGATAAAAAATACACGGTTTACGGATGCCCCTACATTCAGGAAGATTGTGATGCATTTACCCCATCAGACAACATAATAATCTACGGACATAATATGAAAAACGGCAGTATGTTTGCCGACCTTGGAAAGTACAATGATAAATCTTTTTATGACACTCACCAAACAATAAATTTTGACACCATATATAAAACGCAGAGTTACAAAATTTTAGCCGCTTTTGAATGCGAAGTTAATACAGCAAGAAACGATTTATTCGAATATTACAGATTTGTAAATGCACGAACCGAGAAGGAATTTACAGATTTTATCGACAAATGCAAAGATATTTCCTTTTATGAAACCGGCGTATCGGCTAAATACGGCGATAAACTTATCACCCTATCGACCTGTTCCGCAACCGACAAAGACTTCCGTATAGTAGTAGTGGCAAAGAAAATTGATAAATAAAAACAGGAACTTAAACGAAAAGTTTAAGTTCCTGTTTTTTCATCTATTCTGAATTGCAAATTATAAAGTTCGCTATAAATACCTTTGTTTTGTAACAACTGCTCATGTGTGCCCTTTTCTCGTATTACCCCATCGGATACAACCGCTATTTCATCTGCATTTTTTATGGTGGACAGTCTATGCGCTACCACGATAGTCGTTCTGCCGTGGCACAATTCATCAAGGGAGCGCTGAATAAGAATTTCTGTGGTATTATCAAGCGCACTTGTAGCTTCATCCAAAATAAGTATCGGCGGATTTTTCAAAAACACCCTTGCAATACTTAAACGCTGTTTCTGACCACCAGACAGTCTGACACCGCGTTCACCTATCTGGGTATCATATCCGTTCGGCAAACTCATAATATATTCGTGTATATTTGCTCGTTTTGCCGCTTCTACAACTTCTTCAAATGTTGCATCGGGTTTACCATAGAGAATATTATCGAGCATACTTGCGTTAAAAAGATAAATATCCTGCTGAACAACACCGATATTTTCTCTAAGTGACTTTAAAGATACCGAATTGATATCTTTACCATCTATAAAAATATTACCGTTTGAAAGTTCGTAAAATCTGGGCAATAAATGGCATATAGTTGTTTTTCCGCCGCCACTTGGCCCTACTAATGCGAATTTTTTGCCCTTTTCTATTTTGAAACTCACATTATTAAGAACTTCCCTATCCTGCTCGTATGCATATGTCACGTTCTGGAAAACAATTTCACCTTCAACCGCTTGGAGCGGCAGTGCATCTTCGCGGTCTGTTTCGGGCTTGGTATTCATAATTTCTATAAATCTTTCAAAACCCGTAATACCGTTCTGGAACTGCTCCATAAAGCCGATAAGTACCGTTACAGGAGACAAAAACACATTAATAGAAACTATAAATGCCGTATAATCTGCAAAAGTAATCTGATTTGCATACAAAAAGAAACCACCGGCTATCAGTACAATTACATTGAAAATATCGGTAATAAATGTGGAAAACGAATGGAATTTACCCATTGCATCATAGGCTTCATCCCTTGCGTGCATAAATTTTTCGTTACCAACTTCAAACTTAGCCTTTTCAACCTGGTCGTTTGTAAATGCTT
>JAZNUZ010000092.1:0-3023 GCA_045592605.1 Acutalibacteraceae bacterium | reverse complement strand
ATATTCGCCCCAGTTGTAAATATTGAGTGTAGTGCCTTCTAAACTGCGGTCGTATACACCTTTTAACTCAAAATCTTTATATGTGTATCCGCAACCGGCCAGTGTGACCATAAGAGAAAGGCAGAGAATAAGGGAAATAATATTTATAACAATTTTTCTCATACACGCGCCACACCTTTCTTTTGGCTTTTGTTCTGAATGGCATTATAAAACACCAAGAGAGCAAAGATAACAACAAAGATGATTGTAGATAATGCATATGCATCTGGCGTAACAGTCTTTTTGGTCATATTGTAAATTACAATAGGCAGAGTTTGATAATGTCCACATGTGAAATAACTGATAACAAAATCATCAAGGGATAGGGTAAAAGCCATAATAAATCCACTGAATATACCGGGCCAGATTGAAGGCAAAACAGCCTTGAAAAACGCCTGAATCGGTGTACAACCCAAATCAAGCGCCGCTTCGGAAAGGTGTGAATCGGTTTGCTTTAATTTTGGAATTACCGAAAGAATTACATAAGGTAGATTAAATGTAATATGTGCGATTAATACCGTTAAAAATCCTAAGGATTCATTGAGAGAAATTAAATTACCAAAGAACACAAATAAAAGCATAAGAGAAATACCGGTTACAATATCTGCATTCATCATAGGTATGTTCGTAACCGACATAACAAAGCTTTTTGCTATCTTATTACGTATTGCGGTGATACCGACGGCTGCTGCAGTGCCCAAAACGGTCGAAATAAGTGCAGAAAGCATCGCGATAATCAATGTGTGTTCAAGTGCGGTGAGCATAGTACTGTTATAAATCAGTTCTTTGTACCAGTCGAGCGAAAATCCTTCAAAAACCCATACACTCTGGGCGGAATTAAAAGAGAAAATAACCATAACAAGAATAGGGGCATAAAGGAAAATCAAAATGAGTGCAATATAAAGTCGAGAGAGTATTTTCATATAATTACACCCTCCTCATCATCGCCCGAAAACTTATTCATAACAGCCATACAAATGAGTATAAGTGCCATAAGTACTAATGAAAGTGAAGAAGCAACATTGTAGTGCTCGGGACCTATATTGAATAAATATTCAATGGCATCACCGATTAGCATAGTCTTGTTGCCGCCGAGTTTTTGAGATATATAAAACGTACTGACAGATGGAACAAACACCATAGTTATTCCCGAAATCACACCCGGCATACTAAGTGGCAAGATGATTTTTTTAAGCTTCAAAAATGCGTTTGAGCCTAAATCTTCCGCGGCTTCCAAAAGTGAACGGTCGATTTTAGACATAACTGTATAAATGGGCAGTACCATATACGGTAAAAAGTCATAGACCATACCGAGAATTATGGCACCGGGGGTGTTGATTAATTTTAAAGGACCAACACCGAAAAATCCCAGGAACTTGTTTATAAGACCTGTATTAGCTAAAATACTTATCCACGAGTATGTCCTGATAAGGAAGTTCATCCACATTGGGAAAATGACAATTAATAATATCATTTTCTGAGAGTTGATTTTAAGTTTGGTCATAAAGTAAGCCAACGGATAGGCAAGTAAAAATGTAACCAATGTCGAAACAAGGGCATAGGCTATTGATAATAAAAATGCCTTTTTATACTTACCGAGCGATGTTATATTTGCAAGAGTAAAAACACCGTTTGCATCGGTAAAACTGTAATATATCATCATAATTAGCGGAACAATAATGAAAATTGCTGCCCAAACTATATAAGGAGCCGCAATTAAACGGCTGCCGAGTGATTTACGTTTCAATTTTCGACCTCCTCAGTATCTGATAAGTGGTCTATTTCTTCACTATATGAGCTATAATCTCCATATTTACCCGAATATTCGCTCTTCTTCATTACGTGAATTGCATCGGGCTCAATAAACAAACCGACGTGGTCACCGACCTTACTTTCATCGGTTGTTTGTATCATCCATTTGAATCCACCGATATCAACTATAATTTCATAGTGAACACCAAGGAATGTTACTGAAGTGACAGTACCTTGAAGCATACCTTTTTCGGGTGAAACGATATCCACATCTTCTGGGCGCACTACAACATCAACATTTTCGTTTTTTTCAAAACCGGAATCGAGACACTTAAATACCTGGCCAGAAAATTGAGCAGAATAGTCTTCTAACATTATACCGTCAAGTATATTTGATTCACCGATAAAATCCGCCACAAAGGCATTTTTAGGCTCGTTATAAATATCTTGCGGTGTGCCGACCTGTTGGATTTTACCGCCCTCCATAACAACAACACGGTCTGACATAGAAAGAGCTTCTTCCTGGTCATGAGTTACGAAAATAAAGGTTATGCCGAGTTGTTGTTGGATTTTTTTAAGTTCGGTCTGCATATCTTTGCGCAGTTTTAAATCAAGCGCAGCAAGTGGCTCATCAAGTAAAAGCACTTTAGGATTGTTGGCAATAGCCCTTGCGATAGCTACTCTTTGTTGTTGACCGCCCGAAAGGGTATCAATTTTACGCTTTTCAAGACCTGTCAAATTGACAAGACCGAGCATTTCGCGTACCTTTGCATCAATTTCCTTTTCGGGAAGTTTCTTAACTCTTAAGCCAAAAGCAATATTTTCATAAACATCAAGATGGGGGAAAAGGGCATAACGTTGAAAAATGGTGTTTACCTGGCGCTTATAAGCCGGTACACCATTAATTTTTTTGCCATCAAACAGTACTTCGCCTTCATCAGGTTCGGCAAAACCCGCAATAATCCTAAGGGTTGTCGTTTTACCGCAACCGGACGGACCGAGCAGTGTAACGAATTCCTTGTCTTTAATGCTCAGACAAAGATTATCCAGTACCTTTTCTCCATCGAAAACGATTGAAATATTATTCAGTTCAATTATAGTGTTGTTATTTTGCACGAAAATCGCCTCCGCAAAGAGTAATATAACAGAAAATATTTTAATAACTATTTTAAAATTATATTCATCGTTAATATAGAACAAAAACTGCTAAAAGTCAACACTTTTTTCTAAAA
>JAZNUZ010000091.1:0-4340 GCA_045592605.1 Acutalibacteraceae bacterium | reverse complement strand
TGGTACGCTTTCCCCTTCCAGTTTTGCTCTACTCCCATGTATATAGGTTTACTTGCAGGTCTTATTAAAAAAGGGAAACTGCACGATGCATTGTGTTCATATCTTGCTACCTTTGCAGTTTTTGCAGGTTTTTGCGTAATGCTCTATCCACCGCAGGTATTTATCGATACCATCGGCATAAATATACAAACCATGATTTCCCATGGCCTAATGATAGTTGTCGGTATTTATTTGTTGGCTTGTGGGTATGTAAAAACAGAGAACAAAACAATACTACGTGCGATTTCTGTGTTTGCCGTTTGTGTTTTAACCGCCATTATTATGAATGAAATTGCCTATTATAGTGGACTGTTAGAAAACGAAACATTTAATATGTTTTATATAAGTCCGCACTGTGAGCCATCTTTACCCGTTTACTCTTTAGTGCAACAGGTAGTTCCTTTCCCATGGTGCCTTATAATTTATATTGTTGCTTTTTCTCTTGCGGCGTACATTATATTACTTATCGCGATGCTCATAAAACGCATTTTTTCAAAATACGATATTTCGGTAAGTAATAAGCCGGAAGAAACAAAAGAAAAAGAATTTGTGAATATTTAAAAAGTAAAAGCTCTGCCGCTTGGCAGAGCTTTTTTATGATAAATTATTTTTTATTACACCGAATAATCTTTCATTATTTCCATCCCCCATAAACGAGTTGTGCGGGGTAATAATTACATTTGGCATCTGCCAAAGCGGACAGTCTTTGCTTAGCGGTTCTTCTTCAAAAACATCCAAAACGGCAGCCGATAATTTGCCGCTATTTAACGCTTCTATAAGCGCATCTGTTTCTACAACCGCTCCGCGCGCTATATTTACAAGCATTGCACCCGTTTTTATGGCATCAAACATATCTTTATTAAATAAATGCCTTGTTTCATCGGTTAGCGGTAAGGTTAACACAACTATATCGGCGTTTTTAAGTTCATCCTTTAGGCAATCAAGATGCACTATTTCACTATAAAAATCATCTTGCCTTGGGAACAAATCAACTCCGCGAACAGTGGTACCAAAGGCCGAAAATCTTTTTGCACACTCGGTACCGACACTACCCGCGCCTACAATTAATACGTTTTTGCCAAAAAGCTCTGTAATTTCGCGGTTTTTAAGCCACGTTCCTTTTTTCTGATTTTCATAGAAAAATCTGCTCTTTTTGAAAATATCAAGCACTCCTGAGAGCGCATATTCTGCCATAGGAATACTGTAAACGCCACGCGCATTAAAAACCTTTATGCCCAATTCTTTTATGCGACCAAGCGGTAGGCGGTCAAGTCCCGCCGAAACTATTTGTATTGTAGTAAGATTGGGGAATTTATCAATATCGTGATGTAAAAACAAACCGTTACAAATAATTGTATCAACATTATATGCTTCTGTGGGCAACTCATCATTTTCGTTTTGCACAAAAACGATTTCATATCCTAAATCAACCAATTCATTATACTGCTCTTGCGTATATTTAAAAGCACCTGTTATAAGTAATTTTTTCATAAACTCTCAACTATTCTTTCTACAGCTTCTCTTACTTTGTTTTTATTTTCATTATAGTCATCGGCTTTTTCACATCTGCTTTCTTCTTGCCTTATTGCCTTTATGCCTGTTATGAAAATTTTCTCTATTTCTGCTAAATCGGTAATTTTTTGTGTGTTACAGAAACTACGGGATAAAATAACCCTTGTTGAGCCGAGTCGATAATGTTCTTTAAGCACCATTTTACCTGGGAGTAATCCGCCATCTAATGATGCGAGACCGCCGAAACCATAGGATATACCTTTGGCTTTGAACTTTTCTATAAGATTATCAACCGTACCGTTGGCTAAAAGTTGAAACATAAATTTTAGCCCCAAACCCAGACTTAAATCGTTAAGGCCTATATAAATTTCATCAATGCCATCTATTTTCAAAATTTCATCGATATTTTCTGCCGCTTCAGACGTTTCTACAAGCAACATTGTTCGTACTCTGCCATCCACAAGAGATACAAACTTCTCCACTTCTTCTGCTGTTTTAAAGTAAGGCAGCATAATAATATCTGCACCGTTTTCTATAACTGCATCGATTTCTTCTTTTGAAGAACTGTAATGCTCAGTTTCTTCGTGAATCGGGTTTACACGGACAAGCAATTCAGATTTTGTTAGAACTTCGGACAACTTCTTTACATCCGCAGTTGTATGTCTCGACTGTACGGTATCCATCCCACCCTGTCGGATATCCTTTCCAATATACTCTAAATCAACAAAAATACGGTCGGTGCCTGTCTTTTCCGCAATCAAAGCTACTTCCGGGGAATTTGTTATGTACATTAATTTAATCGACATAATAATTGTCCTTTCGCAGTCCTAATTATTAACCGTTGTTTCTTCCTTGGTGTCAGCTGTAACAAGTGTTGCGCCCATGTTTTCATTATCAGAATTTTTAAGTACTTTGAAAAAGGTCATTAAAAAGATTTTACAGTCCAGTAAGAACGATATATTCTCGGCGTACCATACATTAAGTTCTATTCTTTTGTGCCATTCGACCGTTTTGCGCCCGTTAACCTGTGCCCAACCTGTAATACCGGGGCGTACCGAAAACATTTTTCTTTGTTCATCTGTATACTCAGTAATCGGCCAAGGATGATATGTAAGCGGCGGCCTGAATCCTATAAAACTCATATCGCCTTTAATAATATTTATGCACTGCGGCAGTTCATCAAGAGAAGTCTTTCGAAGGAAGTTGCCGACCTTGGTTATTCTCGGGTCATTATTATCCGAATATACCCCACCTGCTTCGGCGTTTACAACCATTGTTCTGAATTTGTACATTTTAAACTCTTTGCCGTCTTTGCCTAGTCTGGTCTGTTTAAAAATAATCGGACCTTCAGAATCAATCTTTACCGCTATGGCTACAAGCAATAAAACGGGTGATGCCACTAAAAAAATCACTGTGGCTAAAACAATGTCAATAAACCTTTTTATAAAGCCTTTATACATTACGAAAACTCTCCAAATCTTATGTAATATTTAAAAGGGTATAAAAATCGCATTTAATCATACAGTATTATTATAATTTAGTTCGCTCAATAAGTCAAGCGATGCGCTTTATTGTTATAAAAAGCGACAAAAACCGCACTTCTGCATACTAAGAAGTGCGGTTTGTTTTTATTGTTTTTGCGTTATTTTTAATACTTTTATTATGGGTACAATAAGCAGTCCGCAGAAAAAGTTGCTGATGCCGTGAATAATATCAAACGGTATACCTGCCGCTATCCAGGATAGCATCCCATTAAAGTCAAGCCCAAGCAGTAACACTTGCGATGGCGCATAAATTATGCCGAACAAAAAACCGTGAGCCGCCGATACACACATATAAACTATAGGCGCTGTTTTTTCGGGTATTTTTTTGGGTAAAAGCATAACAAAAACCCACAGTACAGTCCATACATACAAGTACGGAACCCACCACATAGAAAAACCTGAATAAATACCATTTAAAAAGACATATATGTATATCGGGAAAAGCGCTTTCCTACGATATACAACGGTCGCGGCAACTATAAATACGCCGATTAGGTGTATATTGGGCAATACTTCCATCAGTAAATCCGATGCAAACATAAGTGCGCCGAGCATACCGAAAACAGCTATATCCTTAACAGTCAGTTTCATTATTTTTCTGCCTTAAACTCGTATTTTACACCTGTTACTATATCGGTCTGTTCTACGCCCTTGGCAGCATACTTGCCGTTTTCATAGAAAGCCCAGTATTTGCCATCGGTATCAAAGTCGACAGTAACGCCGTTTACGGTTTTAACATATAAACCGTACGGGCCATCTTCACCCGCAATAAGTCCTAATTCCAAAAGCGCTTCGCCGACTGTTTCTTTATCGGTGTGAATTTCGAATTCAGTCTGTTTGCCATCCTTGTCAACCACCGTAAAATCAAAAACGGTAGCACCCGTGCCCTTGACAGTTTTCTCTACCTGAGAACTGCTGTTTGACGGGTTTTCATCAATGGGGTTTTTAGTGTCGTTACAACCAGTTGTAATAAGTGCCATAGCCGCAATAAGCACAAAACAAATAAGTAACGACAGCATTTTCTTAAAATGTGTCATTTTCATATTTTGTTTCTCCTTTTATTATTGTTTCCTTTTATTCCCATTAACTCGGCACTCGCGATTTCGGGAAAACGTCCAAAAAATATTTCGACTGTGGCGCTTTGTTTTTCGCCTTCTCGGTTTCCCAATGGCTTTTCTTTGCACTGCGGCGTACAAATAAGAAAAACAAAATATCTGCGCCTCACGGCGACGGGCTCGTACAGGA